>JBCDKV010000221.1:0-7479 GCA_038746215.1 Bacteroidota bacterium
GGGATCAACGAAGAGCAGCTTAACTATTACACGGCTTTCACCGATGTTTCGGTTGTCCCTTTCTACAAGGAATTGGATCAAGCGTTTCCCAATTCTAAGTTTATCTATACCGTCAGGGATCGAAAGGAATGGCTGGCTTCTTGTCGGCAGTACCCACGCTTTAATAAGTCGGTCTTTAATCTTCCGTTTAAAATCATTAAGCTTAGGCAGGAAGTCTACGGTACGGTAAAATTTGACAAGGAAAAGTTCATTGCGGCATACGAAAAACACCACGAAGACGTAATGAATTATTTTAAGGATCGACCCGAAGATTTATTGGTTATCAATATCTGTAAAGGGCAAAAATGGAAGCCCCTTTGTCAATTTTTGAATCAACCCCTTCCCAAAGCTAAATTTCCATTTGCGAATGCAAGAGTGAATGGTTATGCGTAAACGATTTTCCGTAGCTTTCAATTAAGTGAAAGTTCAACAATAATTTAAGCCATTAAACTTGTTCTTTTGGCGTCTAGAAAACACAAAAAATAAGTCCATAGCTTAAGCTATGCACTGATTTTTTGTATTTCTTAGCCACTCAAAGTAACTGCCTTTTCTGACTCAACTTATTAACGAGCTTTCACTAAATAAACTAACTCAATGAGAAAATATCTAAGTATTTTGTGCTGTGCCATTACGCTAGCGGCTTCGGCACAACCTATGAATCAAGTAGAAGAATATTTTACGTTCTTCAACAACCAGCATGTATTGGTCAACAATTTGGCGATGAACTATTTGCAATATTCTGTTCATAGCAGCGATTTTGGCTTGATCGAGAAAAAGCGGCAAGAAGTGATCGACCAATTGGATAAAAGTATTACTGCCGTCAAAGCCATCGAACCCTTGACGGAGGACGACCAACTTAAACCAACTGCACTGGAGGTATTTCAATCTTTTTCGGCTTCCTTCAATATGGATTTTGTGGATTTGATGCAGCTCAAAATGTCGAGCCAAACTTCTTACGAATCCATGGAACAGTATTTTGAAGCGAGGAAAGAGGCGGAGCAGAAAATGGATGAAGCTGCCAATCGCTATTTGGAAGCACAAAAAGCTTTCGCAGAAAAACATAATATTTTGTTGCAAGATGCAGAAGCCAATGGCGACATTCAGGATTTAAACCAGTTGAACAACTATCATCAAGCCATTTTCTTGAAATATTTCAAGGCACTTTCGCGCAATAATGAATTTATGAACGCGATGAATAGCCAAGATGCAGATGCTATCGCAAAAGCACGCTTGCAGTTGGAACAAGATAGCGATGAGACGCTCAAAGTGCTACAAAATATGCCTGCTTTCAAAGATGATACGGCATACAGAGATGCTGCTATTGACTTGGTGGAAAAGTTGAATACCTTGGCTAAAGGAGATTTCAAAAAGTTAGAAGACATTAGCAAAAAATCACCTGCTGATAGAACGCAGGCAGATGTTGACGTCTTCAACAAAACGATTCAAAGCTTGCAGACGGTCGTCCCTAATTTGAATGCGGCGGTCAATGAAAAAGGCAATGAGTTGATGAAGAAATTTGTTCCAAAACCAAGGCTGACGAAGAGTTTGTAGCGATTAATGGCGTAGTAGTTTTTCAGCGCTTAAACAAGACCAGCTTTTTTGCTGCTATACAAAAGGTAAATACGCAATCGAGGATATGATGACGGGCAACTAAAGCTTGCCCGTCATTGTGATCCATATTTTAAGTTCGATTGAGTACTTATCCAAAAGTCTCCTTCAAAACGCTAAAACCACACTTGTTCCCAAAAAAGGCGTAGTGGACATTGGAATCTGCTGAATATTAGGTTTGATTTTCAGGCTCAAATCGTCGTTCATATCAAAGTCGTTGAGGTGTGCATCTACGAATGACCAAGCCCCATTCAAAATCAAATGTCCAGCAACAATTCCAATCCAAGAGAGCTGCAAGTTCTTATCGAAACTGTCGCGTAGGTTGCGTACAGATTGCGCGTCGTAACGGTCGCTCGCTACCAAATTAGTATAAATACCGCTTGGATTTCGCCTAGAAGCTCTTGAAAGTTCCGCTTCGTTGATCGTTCGTATACTAGGATCGTTTTCATCTACGATTATCAGGTCAGCGCATCTAGATCGCTCACTGATGGCAGTTCCCGCATTGATTAGCTTTACGCAATGTACATCTCTAGTGATGTTAAACCTGCTTTGGTTGTACTGAATAGACCAAATTCCTCCTACGATTCCACCGTAGACCACGGGCACTTTCCACCACCAATTTCGCTTGTTGTAGATATGTCCTGCTCCTGGAATCGCTAAGCCTAGAAAAGCAGCACGCTTAGGATTCGGATAGTCTGATTTTAGCTTTTCTTCGACGACTAGACTAGAATCTGGTAAAAAAATATTCAAACTATCTTGTTCCAAAACATTGCCTTCATAAACTGCTTCGTCTGTCCCAATCACTTCCAGACTATCAGGAATCTGAGCAAATACTTGCTCAGACATGAAAATTAGGACGGAAAGTATTAAAAGTATGTGTTTCATAGGTATGATATAAAACATGAAATGGCTAGAGATCACACACCAGAATGGCACTAAACTGCTCCATCATTACGCTGCTCAGCCTCTGCCACCAAAGCCTTCGACTCGAAGGTGCGTTTGAAAAAGGCGACAATCTTGCGCATACTTTGGGCGAATTTACCCGATGGCAAAAGTTTGGAATCGTTCATTGCTTTGATCGTCAGAAAAATACCGATGGGCAGGATGATGACACAGGGCATCCAAGCTCCTAGCACTGGATCAATAGCACCGCCTTCCATCATTTTTTTGAAGAGAATCGTCATCATGATATAGGTCACAAAGAAGACAACTGAAATGAGCAGCGGATAGCCAAAACCACCTTTACGAACGATTGCTCCCATGGGGGCACCGACAAATAGGAAAATGAAACAAGCCACGGCAGTACTGAACTTATTGTGCAGATGGTAGAGGTGATCTACTTTATGCTCGCTGGTTCGGTTGATGGAGCGAATAGTGGCTAATACCGATTGGTGAACACCCGTCACTTTTGATTTAGCTTTGCTGAGCAATTTTGGGCGATCTTGGACTTGGAAAGTTTCGTAGAAAGTTGCATAGTCGCGCAATTCGCCCAAACTATCTACTTGCTTGGGGGCATTAAAATACCGTTTGATCGGCTTAGTTTTCTTTTTGGGTTTGTCCTGAAATTCGATGCCCGCTAGTTTGGATGGTATAGTTTCTGCTTCGGTTTCCAAGGTTGAGCTATCTTTCTCATTAATCTGGGTGCTATCGGGTATAAATTCTGAAACCATCACCGCCCGTATAGAATCTGAAGTGGAACTGTCTTGGTTTTCCAAAGCGCGCTTTTCGTTCGCCTTTCGCCTTTTGTGGAAAGAGCGATCCATTTCCGTCCCCATGCTTTCTATACGAGTCAGTCGTTTATTTTCGATGGAATCAATCGCAGCAATCAACTTGCTGGTACTGAGCATATTGTGGTGGGTCTTAAACAGGTTTTCGTCCGTTCGATCCAATTGAAATTCACCCAAATCTAGCACCTTAGTTGATTTATCGAAAGACGTCCGCACAAAAGGATAATTCGATTGTCCATCTTTGATGTTGGGCTTGCTTTCCATGTACTGTACGCCATTGTAGAGCTTCATCACCAAAAAGCGTTCGTCTGCCGTCACATTCATCTCGCCGCTTTTGGCTTTGATCTGTACGAATTTATTGCCCGTCGTTTGACTTTGATCGTACATCAAGACATCTTCTATTCCTTGATTGTCTGCCAGTTTTTTGCCGATTCGTATGGAATAGCCTTGAAAATCATCGTTGAAAACACCTTGCTCTAAGCTCATGGTGGGTTTTTGGTTTTTGATGTCGTAGAGGCGTGATTGGTATTTTAGGTTAGAAATGGGAATCAGTTTATCCGAACAGAAATAGGAGAACAGACTGATACCTGCCGTCAAGAACATGAGGGGCAGCATGACACGTGCCAGCGAAACCCCCGCTGATTTGAAACTAGATAGTTCGTAGCGTTCTGCTAAGTTGCCCATCACCATCACCGAAGAGATAAGTACCGCAATGGGCAGGGCTAAGGGTATGAGCGATATGCACATATAGCCCAGCATCTCCAAAATGAAAAGGACACCTACTCCTTTGCCCGCAATATCATCAATCCATTTCCATAGGAACTGCATGATCAGTACGAAAATAGCGATGAAGAAGGTCACGGAAAAAGGCGCGACGAAGCTTTTGATTAATAAGCGATCTATGATCTTCATATAGCTAGAAAAAGGTTGAGCTAGTTCGGAGTTATCAGGATATAGTACAAGGAATAACAAACAATAATTTTCGATTTTTGGGGCTGATCTTTTGTTCCCACATTTCATCATACCTTTGGGCATACTTGTTGCGCGATTTCAAGAACTTTCTCGAAATTATTCAGGACGTTGCTCAAAGCTACGTATACGTCTAAATATGGCATACAAATATAAACCCGTCTTTCAGAATACAGTTGAGCAATTAGAAGGTTTAGCTTTTTGTTAAGGTAAGAGCATGTTTGGAGCACTATTTTCCTATAAACCAACATTTTATGAACCTGACTACATGAAAAATAAACTCCGTGTCCAGATATGCAGTCAATTTTTCGCCTTGTCAGAACCACAAACTGCTGATTTCTAGTTCAATCCTGCTCCAAACAAGCTCTAAAGTGAGGCAAATGGTTTAGTTATCCAGCTATAAGAAATATGCCAAAATCCTTGAGCAAAAGCAGTCCGAAGATAAGCATACTACCATTGCAAGCCCTTAGTTTTTACAGACTCTCCAGATAGTGGTAACCTACAATAATTGAGGTTTTTTATTCTGTTTGCAAAGGATAATCTCAAGGGAGTAGATAAACTTGTCAAAAATGTTTAATATTGCGCTCCTCTGTTAATAGATTTATTTGTACTGCATTGAGCGTACAACACTTCATACCTGATAAACAAATGAAGGCATACTGGCTTCATTAGAAAAGCTATCACCATTACTTAATTTACCTGACTCATGTTATGTGTTTAGCAGCCAAAAGCTAATAGCTAACCGCATAACATCAGTTGCCTAACAAATAAGATATGAACTTATGGTCTTATTGCAGTATGACTATGCTGCTACTATTATCTGCAAACCTTATCAATGCTCAAAGTAATTGCATCGGAGGCATGGCAAACGGCTTTCCTTGCGACCAAATCAATTTACAAGGACAACTCAATATATCCCAATTGGGAGGAAGCTTTGATGGAAATGATATTTGGGGCTGGACAGATCCAATGACAGGAAAAGAGTATGCCTTAGTAGGATTGGACAATGGAACGGCATTTGTTGATGTAACGAATCCCATCAATCCGATTAGGCTTGGCAATTTACCGACCAATAGCTTTAACTCTGCTTGGCGAGACATCAAGGTCGTAGATAATTATGCGTATATCGTAAGCGAAGCCTCCAACCACGGTATGCAAGTTTTTGACTTGACACGCCTACGAAATGTAAGTAATCCGCCAGTCACCTTTGATGACGATGGGCTGTTAAATTTTGGTGATGCTCGTAGGGCGCACAACATTGTGGCTAACGAAGAAGCAGGTTTCGTCTATCTAGTTGGCACCAATTTCTATGGTAATGGTGGTATCACTACGGTTGATATTAGCGATCCAAACAATCCAAACGTCATTAGTAACTATGGTACAGATGGATACACCCACGACGCCATTTGTGTACAGTATCGAGGACCAGACCAGGAACACATTGGGAAAGAATTGTGTATTGGCTTGAATGGAAACGAATTTGTGGTGTTGGATATGAGCGATAAGGATAATATTGAAAAACTTTCCGAAGACTCGTATTCGAGTTTTGGCTACGTTCATCAAGGATGGCTCACCGACGACCATCGCTACTTAATCATCAACGATGAGTCTGACGAGAGTAGCACGCAAGATACTAGAACTTATATTTTTGATTTGCAAGATCTAGACAATCCGCTATATATAGGCTTTCACAGACACAATACCGCTGCCATCGACCACAATCTTTATATCAAAGGACGCTATGCTTATCTTGCTAATTATCGTGCTGGTCTACGGATCATGGATTTAATAGACATCGAGAATGGAAATATGACAGAAAAGGCAGTCTTTGATGTCTACCCGAATGATGATGCGCGCGCTTTCAATGGTGCCTGGAGTAACTATCCTTATTTCAAGAGCGGCAACATCATCGTTAACAGTATCGAGGATGGTCTATTTGTGGTAAAGCCATCTTTTCCACACTATGTCTTTACCCTCAATTTTCCAACAATCCTTCAATTGCAACCCGGCGAAACCAAATCTTTTACCGTAGATTACGACCGATACGCAGGTTTTTCCGAAACAGTCAATCTAAATGTGCTAAACGTTCCCAGCGATCTCAGCGTGAGTCTTAATCAAAATACGATCAGTAGCAATGGACAGATCACCGTGACTGTCACGGCTGCTTCGGGAGCAAGTGAACAAAATTATAGTTTGCTCCTACAAGGAGAAAGTGTCTCCAATAATGTCAAGGAAACCATTGCGATGGGAGTCATTATCAGTGGTGAACCGATTACTTGTAACCCTAGCGAAAATATCAGTGGTAGCATTACGGGTGGTACGTTTCGCGCAGCCACTACTTTGACGTCCAATGCTACAATTGAGGTGGGCGCAAATGTGGTGTTTGAAGCAGGTGGCAGTATCGTTTTAAGCGATGGATTTGTAACGGAGGATGATGTGGTTTTCACGGCACGGATTCAAAGTTGTCCAACTAGTAGTAGTCCGAGTGAGCCGACGCTTCCTGAGGCAGCAGTCGTAAGCACACAGCAGAAGAATACACTCGTTCGAGTCTATCCGAATCCATTCCGCAATCAAACAAATATTACTCTGGATTTAGACAGCACACGAGCAATTGAAATTCATCTGAATGACCTCACTGGGCGACGCGTCCGAACCATTGTTCCAGAACAAGTCCAAACCGCAGGACAATATCAATTCCAAGTAGATGGCACTGAGCTAGAAAGCGGCTTTTACCTGCTGATGATTCGTACTGGGGAACAGTGGGAAAGTAGGAAAATCGCGTTGGTGAAGTAAGTGGAATGGGCGGCTGTATACTTTTAGCATACAGGGTTAAAGTGTAAGCGCAATTATCAAAGAGCGACATGGACAAAATACAAAATTCCCCTATTTTTTATAAGTCTATCTGCTTGCTTTCAAGAGGTCTTTCGGACAGAAATGATGCTGTGTTTGATGATTTTTGGAAAAAATCATCAAACATAACATCATTTCTGTCCAAAAGGGCCACCCAAATTGCTAATTTTTATGAAATAAAAATTAGCAATTTGAGACTAAAGTGTCAACTACTTTTGCGACTCAAATGAACATATCTGTTTCTTCGGACGGAAACACAAAATTTTCCTATTTTTTCGGAAAAAAC
>JBCDKV010000222.1:0-7435 GCA_038746215.1 Bacteroidota bacterium
CGCATTGAGTACGACCGTTTTGGTCGTCAAACAACTGAATTGATTGGCATTTCTGATTTGCAGGGTGTAAGTTCCAGCAGGAAGTCCACTGAAAGTAGGCGTATTTCGCCAGTCCCCGTTGTCTATACGGTATTCCAAAATTCTAGCGTCACTGGCTTCAATTTGAATACGAATCAAACCATCTGTCGCTTCACAAGTCGAAGGATTTTGTACTTCAATCTCGCGAACACTATCATTATTCCCTCTTGGAATCGAAACATTCTGGCGAGCGACCCCGCAACTTGCATTTTGTAAACGAATCTGTACTTCGTAGTTGCCTGCTGCTAGATTCGTAAAAGTAGCAGCGGTCTGCCAAGTTTCGCCATCTAAGCTGTATTCCAAATCTAAGTCATCAGCATCGTCTATGAAGACTTCAAACTGCCCATTTTGCTCCCCACACCATCTTGGTGCATTTACTTGTATATTTTGAATACTTAAATCACTGGTATTTGCAATCAGATCAATATTACGGGTACTGATACAAGTCGTAGCATTTCGGTTTCTAACTTGTACTTCGTAATTGCCTACCGCTAAATTATTGAACACATTTTCGTTTTGCCAAGCACCATTATTCAGCCGATAGGATAGCGTAGCATCACCCTCTGCAAGTATCCTCAGGCTACCATTAGCTGCTTCGCAAGTAGGTGAAACAACTACTAAATCATTGATGACGGGACGCGCTGGTTCGTTGATGACTATATTACTTAGGCTAGTTGCACAAGAAACATCAGCAGCACTTCTCACAAACAGCGTGTAAGTGCCTGCTGCCAGTCCAGCAAAACGATTATTACGCTGCCAATTTTGCCCATTAATGCTGTACTCTACGTCTTCGTTATTATTGACGCTCACCGTAATAGCTCCATTGCTTACACCACAATTACTAGCATCTTCGACCACTGTACTAGCAATTGCTAAAGCGCAATTACCACTACTACAATCGCAACTAAAAGCAACTGGGCGACCGAAGGTGCAATCATCAAAAAATGGATTAGATAAATCTGTATTTAAAATAAGTGGCGTGGCGTAGTAAGCCCCCGTTCGCAGTTTGGAACAATCCACTGGAATATTTAAACGTCCTTCCCCTGTGTTGGCACGAAAAATAATATTCCCTTGTCCTGAAAGCCCCGATGCGTCTCCAAGTGGGGTAAAACCAACAGCACTTTCCAATACTTGCTGATTGGTGATAATGGTGGTGATTGGATTGCTAGAAGTGATCCACCAAAAGACATCTTTATCTTCAGATAGATTTTCTACCGAAGCATCTACTTCCAAATTACCACAGATGGAAATCTCGGATTCAGTCGTCGGAATGGGCGCACTACAACGCTCAAAGTTCAAGCAGAAGTTATCGAGATAAAGGTTATTTCCCCACTCGTACACATTAGAATTGGTCAAATTAGCAGTGCTAGCTTGAATCCTTATATTGATTTTTTGTCCCGCATAGGCACTTAGATTGACGGATTCTTTTCGCCACTCATTACAAGCCACTGGCTCGAAAGCAGCATTCATGTCTGTTGAGTTTTGTGCCTGTACACGTGTGGTGGCGAGCTGATCGCCTGTTTTGTTGTAGACAGAAGTGTAGCTGGCACCACAGTCCGTAGAAACCGACAAATCCAATATGGTATTGAAATTGGGGAAGGTAGTCGCATAAGCTACATCAAAGTCAAGGTAGGCAGCATCGTATTGGCTAAGATCAATGGCTTGGGTATAAATTTCGTCCTGCGTGGTTTGATCGGGAAATTGCCCCCAAGTTTCTAATACGAAAGCGTATCTTTCTCTTGTCTCACAACCATCAATACGTGTCGTTTGGAAGCCAACACCTTCGTCTGGATTTTCGACTGCCCACTCTATTGGAATTACATCTTCTATCACAGATTGGCAATAGGGAAGTTCCGTAAGCGCAGGAGCGAACTGAAAAGATTGGCAAAATCCATCTACACTGACGTCGGCATCTGCACCATTGACCGCCAGTATTTGGACAAATAAATCATATCTACCGATGTTGTTTAAGCTGAGATTGGGCAAGGTGATGGTTTGCTTGGAACGAGCCGCAATATTGCCATTCCAATCGTAAAACCGAGGACTTCCGTCTCCTAATTCGTATTGGATTTTCATGGAAGTGATCGAACGATCTCCTTTGTTTTCGATTTCGACGCGAGGGCTGATGCTTGGATCGCAAGCAATCCCCTTGGGAGCAGCGATAGTATTGATAGCCGCTAAAGTAGAGCCAACAGGTATCGCTCCCTTAGAAGACAGCAAGGACGAACGTGCCCCAAATAGTGCAGAGCGCATCCGATCTTTTTGTCCTTGTGTAAAGGTGTTTTGGCAGCGGATCGTGAAGTAGTCCATGTAGTTCTCGTACATATCGCCTTGATCGACGCTGAAAAAACCTGCATTTACATCTTCTGTACAACTATTTTGTGCATTCCCGCAACTCAATCCTCTGTTTTCATCGTCGCCTGGTGTGTCGCAGACCAAATCGCCGCTTCGGAGGCAATCCGAGCCACCACAACCACCTTGGAAAGTATGTCTTAGGTTGAAATAATGCCCAAATTCGTGGATATGTACTTTGGAATTGGTCGTCGTAGAGCCAAAATATTGCATCTCGTTGACGATGCCATCGAAAAAACGACCGTGCGAACCCGCCAAATAAGCATATCCAGCCACGCCACAGTCGCGTGAGGTATTCGGATCGCCATCGCAGATGCTACTGACCAAATAGACATTGGCGTACTGTGTCGTGGGAAAAGCATTGTTATTCTGCTCTGCCACCCAACGCTTCATTTGATCGTCCCGATTGATGTCCAAACGAGCGTATTCATCTGTTTCGTAACGCATGATACCCGTGACAGCACGATTGAGACGATTCCGCTCTGCCAAACGAAATTCGACTCTAATATCTTGGCTTTTCATCAAAGCACGATCTGGATTCCTCGGGTCTTTGGCTGCCCTACCGTCATCGCTATATGCGCCTCTATTCCGAAAAGCATCATTTAGATGCTGTATGGCACGTCTGATCTGCTCATCGTTAGGATTGTTCCTTACACTGCCAGGCTCAGGATAATCACTGGAATGTAGTACATGCACAACGACAGGAATGATTGGAATGGACTCATTGCTGTTATCACCCGTTCCACTATTGCAATTAGTATTGTTTTTTGCTAGCTGATGAGCTTGCTGTTTCCGCAGCATACTTCGGTAGGTACTAGCTTCCAAGCGATCCTGAGCAGCTTTATAGATAGGGTCGTTTTTCATTTTTTGCTCATGCAGGTGCTGCTCTACACAAAGTCCAGGTTGGTGATGGTGATTTTGGGCGGTTAAAAAAGCGTAAAATAGGCTGCTCACAAACAGCAAGAGTAAAGTTTTTCTGCTTATCATTAGATGTAGTTTTCTTATGCGAAAGCACAGTAGCATACTCCATTTGGGATAAAAAAGTGCATTGCCCTCTTTGTTGAAATGTTTATTCGTTTAATACTTTCAAGATCAACGTATTGCAGTTAAACAAATAATCAATTTAAACAGATCAGCAGGTATATTCGTTTGCACGGATTGATCCCGTTGGCAGTACATAATTATACGGAGAGTCTTGATGATGAATTTAACTTATCTGTGGTGTAGATAGTCTATTTGTAGCGTAATAGTAACGAAGAAATGTGAAGGTATAGCAGTTTTTGGGAAAAACCTATTTTCTGTTTTGTTTTTGCATATGAATGAATAAACATGTCATTATTTGGACAATAGGGAAACCATACAACCATGAAGCAATGCAACCATGAACCTAAACCATCTGCTGCGCAATAGCCACCCCACTTGATGTGCCAATACGATCTGCACCTGCGTCGATCAGTTGTTGTGCAAATTCAGCGGTTCGGATGCCTGCCGAGGCTTTGATCTTGATGCGATCAGGGAGTGCGGTGCGTAAGAACTGTATAGTTTCTACATCTGCGCCTTTGCCATTGAATCCAGTAGCATTTTTCACAAAATCAACACCAATTTCGCTACAAATCGCACAAACTTGAGCAATCTCTGTGTGGCTTAGCAATGCTGTTTCTAAGATGAGCTTTAACACCTTCCTTCGCATATTGACGGCGGTGTAAATGCTATTAATTTCGTTGCTCACGTATTTCCAATCTGCACTTTTTACAGCAGCTACATTGATGACGGCGTCTATTTCATCTGCTCCTTTTTGGATGGCTCTTTTGATCTCTTCTACCTTAGCGGGTACCGCCGAATAACCCATCGGAAATCCAATGACGGTGGCTATTTTGACAGTAGACTTCTTAAGCAGTTTAGTGGAAGCTTCTACATGGTAAGGAGGGACACAAACGGCGTAGAAGTTATGCGCGATGGCTTCTTGGCAGAGCGTATCAATATCTTGGATATTCGCGTCTGCTTTTAGTAAAGTGTGATCTATAAAAGGTGCTAGTTGCATATAGGTGAAGAATGATTATAACTTGTTGCCTGTTTACTACGCATCTAGCAGTAAAAGGTTGTATGATTTAGCAAAATCATCTGATCTGATCGTATTTATTGGGAATATTAGTCAAAGAAAGGACAAGAATTAGGAAGGTGCGTGCTTTTTTCCTAATTTAGTGCGATCTTTTGTTTCTGAATAATCCCTTAATTGATGATAGACCAAAGTCGAGCAATAAAATGCTACCTACAAAAAGTAATCACCCCAAAACCCGTGCCGCTAACAGCCGTTCCTGCTAGAGCATGTTTGGAGTAGGATTGAACTAGAAATCAGGAGTTTGCGGTTCTGACAAGATGAAAAATTAATTGCATATCTGGATATGGCGTTTATTTTTCATGCAGTAAGGTTCGTAAAATGTTGGTTTCTAGGAAAATAGTACTTCAAACATGCTCTTAGGTAAGTTGTTGATTTGCAAAGAAAGCTAAGACGTTTCAAAATCAATCTTTAACTACTATTGTTTTTTACACACAGCGTTTCCTAGCAGCACACTGGAACGTATTATTGAATAAGACGAAATTTTAGACAGCAATGAAGACTAAATTAGTACTTTGGGGTAAAGATGCAGCCGAAAAACGCGTATTAACAGCGATTGAATTAAAAGCTACCACCAACACCGTTGGTATATATGTTTTCCCAGAAGAAGTAGCCACCGATGACTTTGCCAATGAATTGATGCAAAAATGGCGAGATGGGAAGGAAGTTGCCTTTCCAGAGCACCACACTTACAGCGAACAAGCACTATCCGTGACCGATAATATCGTTCCCGAAGGACTGGAATTGGAACGACAAGATTTGTTATCACGAGCACAAACAGAATGGCATTTTGTGGTGCTTTCCTCCAAATTACACGACGTTTATCAGTCGGAGTTGAATGATCTAAAAGAAAAGATTGATAACCTGAAAAAATACGACGGAAAGGTTTGGACAGAACTGAAAACATTTTGGAATAAAGTGCGCGAGCAGATCAAAGACCAAAATCTGTTTCGTGAGCATGCCGATACATTACAAAAAAATACCAATGAGTTGTTCGATCAGATGAAAGCCCTACGAGCAAAAATGGAAGAGGGTTTTCAAGCCAAATCAAAGGAACTTTCTACTCAATTCAATACTCAACTAGAAGACATCGAAAAAAGAATTGGAGAAGGCTCTCGTTTGACGATGGTTTTTGAGGATCTGAAAACTTTGCAGCGCAAGTTTAGAGATGGTAAGTTCACGAGAGAGGATCGGGCGAAGGTTTGGCGGCGTTTGGACAATGCTTTCAAAGCAGTGAAAGAAAAGCGTTTTGGACCACAAAAAGAAGGCGAAAATTCGGCAAGCGGTCGCCTAAACAGACGTATGGATGGTCTCCTAAATGCAATGAATCGGATGGAAAAATCCATCAAGCGGGATCGAGATGATTTGGCTTTTCAAGAGCGAAAAATTGCAACAACAGACGGGCAATTGGAAGCACAAATTCGGCAAGCTAAAGTCAAGATGATCGAAGAACGCATACGCTCTAAGCAAGAACGATTCGATGATATGCTCAAAACCAAAGCACAAATCGAAAAGCAAATTGAGAAGCAGAAAGAAAGAGATGCGAAACGAGCAGAACGCGAAAAGATAGAGCAAGCCAAGAAAGAGGCACAGGCAAAAATTGATCAACAAATTGCAAGTGCAGCGGCAGCGATGGAGGAAAAATCTGAGGAACTAGAAAAAGCGGCAGAAGCGATCAAGGAAAATAAGACGCCATCAAAACCAAAGCAGGAAGAAGAAACACTATTGTCGGCAGTGAGCGAAGTCGTATCAGAAACGCTAGAAGATGCTGGTGATACCATAAAAGCGGTGGCGAGCGTAGTGGGTGCAAAAGCAAAACAGAGAATAGAAGAATTGAGAAACGCAGGTAAAGAAGCCGTCGCAGATGCTAAGGAAAAAGGTGCGGCTACAATGGAGCGTGTAAATGCTGCTAAAGACGCTGCGGTGGCCAAGGCCGCAGAGATGAGAGACGTCACGACTGAAAAAGCTAAGGAAGCAGCCAATAGCATGTTGGAAGCAAAAGATGCAGTAGTGAAAAAAGCGGGTGAGATGCGCACGGAAGTTGCTGAAAAAACAGCAGAAGCCAACGAAAGTATGGCAGCAGCAAAAGACGCAGTAGTCGAAAAAGCAGGTGAAATGAAAGCAGAAGTGAGCGAACAGGCAGCAGCAGCAACCGAAAGTATAGCGGAAGCAAAAGATGCTGTCACAAAAAAAGCTGAGGAAGCAAAAGCGATAGCTGAGGAAAAAGCAACGGAAGCTGCCGAAAGTGTCGCGGAAGCTAAAGACTTTGTCACAGAAAAAGCGGACGAAGCTCAGTCGGCAGTTGAGGAAAAAGTAACGGAAGCTGCCGAAAGCGTCGCGGAAGCCAAGGATGTCGTCGCAGAAAAAGTGGACGAAGCTCAGTCGGTAGTTGCTGATGAAGCAGATGAAGACAAAGTAGCATAGTCCATTGATAGACAGCTTATAACGCAGGCACTGCCTAAGCAGGATATACTACTAGACATTTTAATTTTTAACTGGGGATATACGAGGTTTCATTTTTTTTACAGAAAACAGTCTGAGTCAATGTAAGAAATTCGCGCAACAAGTATGCTCTGTAATTCTCTTCGGACGGAAACACAAATTTTCAGTTATTTTCTTGGAAAAAATAACTGAAAATTTGTGTTTCCGTCCATAAAAAATCTCTAAGCATACTTGTTGCACGATCTCAGGCGCTTTTTCCAACTTGTTCCAAGTGTCGCTCAAAACTTCGTACACACCTAATTTTTAATACACATTCGCATAGTAGACTACTGGACATTTCTGTAATTGGCTGCAATCGACCTCATTTCTTTTAGTGGAAAAAGTGCTAAAAAGACGTTAAGAACAAAATACTGTATGAGCCAAAACAGATTTCAAATAGAAGCTTTA
>JBCDKV010000223.1:0-7380 GCA_038746215.1 Bacteroidota bacterium
ATCCAGAGACGAACTTATTTGGTTCAGCGAATGATGGTGCAGGGATTGAGTTTAATAGTCCACCACCGGCACGTTCCTACGGTGCTAACTTGCGTGTGAGATTTTAGCAAATAATGCGAATAACGACTGTACAAATCTCATTTTCCTGACATTTGACTCAGATATAGTTCAGGTCAATGTCCGCAAATTGAGCAACAAGTATGCTCAGTAATTCTCTTCGGACGGAAACACAAATTTCAACTTATTTTTCTCTAAAAAATAAGTTGAAATTTGTGTTTCCGTCCGAAGAGAATTACTGAGCATACTTATTGCTCAATTTGCGGACATTGACCTGAACTATATCTGAGTCAAATGTCAGGAAAATAAGATTTGTACAGTCGTTATTCGCATTATTTGCTAAAATCTCACACGCAAGTTAGCACCGTAGGAACGTGCCGTTGGTGGACTATTAAACTCAATCCCTGCACCATCATTCGCTGAACCAAATAAGTTCGTCTCTGGATCAATGTGTGGAATCGCGCTATACAAGATAGCCAAGTTTCTTGCCTCGAAGCCAAGCGAAAGTGACTTGATCGGTGAATTTTCTAACCATCTTGAAGGAAGCGTATAGAATAATCCAACTTCTCTCACTTTGATAAAGCTAGCATCAAAAACACTACCTTCGGCAATATTACCTGCGGAATAAGTTTGCCAGAAAGATTCTACGTTTGTTGGAATATTATTAGGCGATAGCGTCCCATCAGGATTCTCAATGAAAGCTTCTGTATCAATATAAGCTTGCTCTCTATTGACAGCTGTTTCTGCCGCTAGACCACTAGCTCTTAAACTTTGAACTGTCTCAGAATACAATAAACCGCCATCTCTGTAATCTAAAGTGAATCTCAATGCCAAACCTTTATAAGTAATACTATTTGTCCATCCCGCAATGAAATTCGGGAACACATTACCCAAGCGTTCGTTTTCTCCCGTTTGCCTTAGACCCGTGTTAGGATCGACGATGATGGCAGTAGAATCGGAGCTGGCTCTTCTAAATTTATTACCGTATAGACCATACTGTTTGCCTGGCTCTGCTATGACCTGAAGACTGTTGAAACCAGAATTAATCAACAAACGATCTACACCTTCTGCCAATTCTTCTACAACGAATCTGTTTTGAGTAAACGTAATCAAAGAATTCCACTTAAAGTCGTCTGTATCAATGATTCTAGTATTAATTTCAAATTCAAATCCTTCGTTGGAAGTCTTACCTATATTCTGTCTTCTAGAAGTGAACCCCGTTGATTCAGGAATCGTCAACGCTAGAATTTGATCGTCTGTCACTACATTGTAGTACGTAAAATCTATACCAAAACGACCACCGAAGAACTGCAATTCAGTCCCTACCTCAAAGCTGTTTACACTTTCTGGTCTTAAGTCATCTGGTGGAATGGTACCTGGTCCAGCAAACGCCAACGAGCCGTTGAACGGGAAAGTAGTCGCTGTACCGAACTGACCGAAAGCAGTCGTCTGTGGATTGTAGTTGAAAGCCAACTGGTAAGGATCAGTATCTCCACCGACTTGCGCATAACTGATTCTAGCTTTACCAAAGGACAAAATTTTGTCACTCATATTGAAAGCATCCGTGAAGGTGAAAGCTAAACTAGCCGATGGATAGAAGTAAGAATTGTTGTTGAGTGGCAAGGTAGAAGTCCAGTCATTACGCCCCGTCAAGTTTAAAGATAGATAATCTTTATATGTCAGCGTGATATCTCCGAAGAAGCCGAACAATCTTCTCTCCGTAAAATCATTGACTGGGTTGGCTACATTTACGTTACCAAAACTAAACAATTCTTCCACAGTTAGTTCCTGAGCGGTCACAGTCGTTCTTTCCAATACTCTCGTATTATAGTTAAACCCAGCAATCGCTTTGATGAAAAAGTCATCTGCAATATCCGTCTTAGCGGAAGCTAAAAAGTTGAAGTCGATTTGTCTTTGTTGAATTTTATCTTCTATGAAATCTCCCTCTATTCGATCTACTGTTCCTTTTCTGTTAGAGAAAAAGCGATCGTCTACCACGAAATCATAGCCCAATCTACCTGTAAAATCTAGCCAGAATAATGGCTCGTAAGTGATCTGAAAATTACCAAACAAACGATCCGTTTCTACATCTGCTCTGTTTTCGTTGGCAATCCAAAGTGGATTATTCGTCATTGCAGTCAGTGGATTTAGTTGCTCTCCTACCCCTGTTGACTCATCAATCCAAGGCGTTAATTTAGAGACATCCAAGTTCCTTGGAAAACTATTCACTAAACTACTCAATACGTTTGGATCGTTCGCACCTTGTGCAGCTACACCACCTCTAGTAGAGCGTACTAAATTGACCCCAAAACTAGAATTTACTTTTTGTGCTAATTTAGAACCCGCATTGAAAGAAAGCGTATAACGATCTAGTTCAGAAGCAGGAAAAATACCAGTCTGATTCAAAGAAGTCAAGCTGAAACGGTAGTTATTATTTTCATCTCCTCCACCAATTGCTAAGTTATTGATCAGCAATTGTCCTGTTTCGTAAAAATCTCTTACGTTATCAGGAAAAGCGTCTAAAGAAGAGGTTTCACCTGTAAAGTCTTCAATTTGGCGACCATCAATTCTAGGTCCCCAACCATTTAGGGTCTCCAAGTTGTATTTACCATCATTTCCTTGTGCATACTCATTCTGAAAATCAGGTAATCTCAATGGCTGATCGAAACGAAGAGTAGAGTTAAAGCTGATTTGCGCTTTGGATCCTTTTCCTCCTTTCTTAGTCGTCACAATAATGGCACCATTAGCTGCTCTAGAGCCATACAAAGCTGCTGCTGCTGCTCCTTTCAAGATAGAAATCGACTCAATATCATCAGGATTGATGTCTTGTGCGCGGTTTCCAACGTCAAAACCACCTGTGATTCTTGAACCTGTACTGATATTACTATCAAAAATCGGAACACCATCGACGACCCAAAGTGGGTTGTTGTTGCCAGATAGTGAGTTGACCCCACGAATTAGGATTTTACTAGAACCACCCAAGTTTCCACTCTGACTCGTGATTTGTACGCCAGAAACTTTTCCTTGTAAGGCATTCGTAATGTTCGTTTCCCTAGCGACGGTCAATTCGTCCGACTGAATAGTAGTTACCGCATAACCCAAGTCTTTGCGTTGTCTTTCGATACCCGCTGCCGTAACTACGACTTCATCAATTACTACGCCAGGAGAAAGCACAAAATCGACAACGCTGCTAGTCGTCAAATCCATAACTACAGATTGGTAGCCCGTGTAGGAAGCTTGTAGTTGTGTAGCCGCTGCGGGAATGTTGACAGAATAAGTACCATCAACATCTGTAACCGTACCCGTAGTCGTACCTAGCGCAAGAACGGTCGCTCCGATCAAGGGTACACCATCGTTGTCGAGGACAGTACCAGAAATAGTTCGCTGCGCCAGCAGATTGCCTATTGTGAATAATAGCGCAAACGCCAGCAAGAGTGAGCGTTTTTTCATACAAAAAAATAATTTTAGTAACGAATGAAAACTGGATAGGAACAAATGAAAGACAAAGCAATAAACTAACTGATAATCAGCAGTTTGACAAATTAAAAGGGTAAGTTGTTTTTCATTTCACTATCACTAATTAGCAACTAATCGTTTATGAAAAGTCTAATTTTCATCATTACTTAGTGATACAATCAAAGCAAAAAGGATCATAGCACACTACCACTATACCTCTTTTGAGAAGATGAAGGAGTGTGTGATTTTCTTTAATGTTTGTTGTTTGAAAAATTGTAATGTGTGATACGATTTTTTGTGAAAACGATTGGAGTTGACCATACTTAAAATAATTGAGAATTGTATTTTTGGAGGAGAAGATTTTATTCCTAGTTTTTGCTTTGAAACTGTAAGTATATCTAGATATTTGAGCAGTTTAAAAGTAGAAAATAAGGATAAAAGCTGCCGTCAAAAGTTATAATTCTTAGCTGTTTTAAGTATAATCTCTTCTATGCAGTTTGTTTGTGAATAGTCTTTGTGGTGTAGCCGACGATCAGCGTCAACTATGTTAATAAAAAGTATTTAGGCGTGCCAAAAGTGAAGGTTATTATGTTTTTTTCAGATCAAATACTAGCTTTAAATTTTGGCAAAAATAGAATTTTCTTGAAATAAGTAAAGCCATTTATGTTCTTATGTGTCGACGAACAGACAAAATATTTTAACTTTTGTTTTGCACTCCCGCTGTTTAGAACGATTTTTTTGGCGCAATTGCTGCCTGTTGAAAAAATACAAATCAACCGAATAGAGCTTATCGATTTGCGTATTTTACTTTCAAAAGTGGATACCAATAGAAAATAAAGGATTTCGCTTTAAGACTGTACGAAGTCTCAGTTTTGTTAACATTTTACTTGGAAACAGCCTGAGTCAATGCAAGGAGATCGCGCAACAAGTATGCTCAGTAAATATCTTCGGAAATTTTCTCAGGTATCACCAAAAACTTTATACACCCCTAATTTTGTTTTGGGGCTGTACGAAGTCTCAGTTTTGTTAACATTTTACTTGAAAATCGTCTGAGTCAATGCCAGAAAATCGCGCAACAAGTACGCTCGGTAAGTCTCTTCGGACGGAAACACAAATTTCAACTTATTTTTCTCCAAAAAATAAGTTGAAATTTGTGTTTCCGTCCATAAAAAACCTCTAGGCATACTTGTTGCGCGATCTCAGGGGATTTAACTAAGGCTTATTTTGAGGATTGCTTAGAACTTCGTACACCCCTAATTTCGTTTCCAAGATTCACAGAAAGCCTTTTTTCAAAGGCGAAAAGACTTTCTGCTTAGGGGAATTTTAAAAATGCTTCCATTTTTAAGATTTTGCTAAAGCGTGTAGGTGAGTACTCTCTCAAGAGCATGTTTTTTAGCACTAAATACTGCATTTCATTTTTATTCGATCTTATTGTGACATTTTTCTGAGAAAAAAAGAAAAATAGATCGTATATTTGCACTCCAATTTGAAACACACACGATATTTCTTGTGTTTTAATGGCATAAAGATTCCGTAGCTCAGCTGGTAGAGCACTTGACTTTTAATCAAGGGGTCCTGGGTTCGAACCCCAGCGGAATCACAAAGTTAAGTTGCAAGCGGTTGATTTACAGCCGTTTGTATAAAAAGTAAAAGATCAGCTCTTTCGGGCTGATCTTTTTTTTGCTATTTTTTTAGCTGACCGTAGGATTGTTTCTGATAGTTTTTGGAAAAAATCATCAAAAACAACCTGATTGCTATCTGGGGAATCTTTTGAAAACAGGCAGATAGACTTGTCAAAATATACTATTACGACAGCAAACGCTTCACTACTGTAGAAATCGTTCTGCCATCTGCTCGGCCTGCTAGATCTTTATTGGCTTTTCCCATAATTTTTCCCATATCCTTCATGGAAGTCGCCCCCATTTGCTCGATCAAATCCTTTAGGTAGGTTTCTAGTGCTTCGGCTTCCATTTGTTGGGGTAGATAGCGTTCGATGACCTCGATTTCTTCTCGCTCCACCTGTGCTAGTTCTGCTCGGTCTTGTGCTTCGTAGATCGCTAAGGACTCCTTGCGTTGTTTCACCAATTTTTGGAGCATTTGGATTTCTTTCTCTTCGGTAATCGCTGCTCCTGAACCATCTGTTTTTGCCAATAGTATAGCTTGTTTGATAGCACGAATGCCTCTTTTGCCTGCTTCGTCTTTGGCTTTCATAGCAGTCTTCAAATCTGCTGTAATACGTTGTTCTAAACTCATTTTTTGTCTATATTTAATGCGAATAACGGTTAAAATACTCCATTTTGTGGCAGTGATAGTTTTACTAAACTTTTAAGACTTAGTAAAGCGTTTGAGATCGCGCAACAAGTATGCCCAAAGGTTTTTTATGGACGGAAACACAAATTTCAACTTATTTTTCTCCAAAAAATAAGTTGAAATTTGTGTTTCCGTCCGAAGAGAATTACGGAGCATACTTGTTGCTCAATTTTCGGATATTGACCTGAACTATATTGGAGTCAAATGTCAAGAAAAATGAGATCTGTACAGTCGTTATTCGCATTACAACTAAATTAACTATGAACAAACTATTGCTCAGCATAGTAGCTGCTTTAATGTTGATGGCTTGCAAATCAACTAAACAGACGATTGCTCCCGATCAAACTGGTACATGGAAAAATATCACAGCGGTGGATAGCAGTGAACCCGTGAAGCGGCACGAGGCAGCTTTTGTAAAAGTAGCCGATAAGTTTTATCTCCTAGGTGGTAGACGCATCAACCCAACGAGTATTTACAATACCGCAAGTCAAAAGTGGACGCTGGGAGCAAAACCGCCCATGGAAATGCACCATTTTCAGCCCGTAGTATATGACGATAAAATTCACGTAGTGGGTGCGATGACGGGGAAGTATCCTGGTGAAACGCCCGTTCCGAATATTTATACCTACGATCCAGCGAAAGATGAATGGACAAAAGGGGCAGTGATTCCTGCCGAAAGAAGACGTGGTGGAGCTGGGGCAGTGGTCTATGAAGGTAAAGTATACGTGGCTTGCGGTATCAAAGATGGGCATCGCGGCGATCATAAAAAATGGCTGGATGTCTACGATCCCAAGACGGATAAGTGGGAGCAGTTACCCGATGCACCTAGGGCAAGAGATCACTTCCAAGCAGTCGTGGCAAAGGATAAGTTGTACTTATTGGGTGGAAGAACGACAGTAGCCGCCGACAATCCCTTCAAAAATACCATTGCTGCCGTTGATGTCTATGATTTCAAAAAACAAGAATGGACGACCTTGGCTGAAGGACTTCCTACACCACGAGCAGGCAACTTTGCAATGCGTTTTGGAAAGGAGATACTGGTATTTGGTGGAGAATCCTTTGCACAAGTGCCTGCGCATAGCGAAGTAGAAGCTCTTAACATCAAAAATCATACTTGGAGAAGTTTGTCGCCTATGGTCGAAGGACGACACGGTACTGGTGTCGTGCTACACGAAAATCAGTTGTATGTGGCTTCTGGCTGTGGTAATCGAGGTGGTAGCCCTGAATTGAAGACCATGGAGCGACTTGGGTTTCGATAGATGGTCTGTGTACCCAAAGTAATCGTTAAGGACTAGCTTTTTTGATCCGTTCGAATGGCTGATCTGTTGAGCAGGTAATAGCTTGTAAAATGGACGAAGCCTCATTTTGCTTGAGAACAGCCAGAGTCAATGCAAAAAATCGCGCAGCAAGTCTCTTCGGACGGAAACACAAGTTCTCAGTTATTTTTCCTGAGAAAAATAACTGAGAACTTGTGTTTCCGTCCGAAGAGACTTGCTGCGCGATTTTTTGCATTGACTCTGGCTGTTCTCAAGCAAAATGTGGCTTCGTCCAGTTTAC
>JBCDKV010000224.1:0-7361 GCA_038746215.1 Bacteroidota bacterium
AGTGAACCGCTTTGCGGCGTATCGCATCTTCATCAAAATATGGCGTAGTGAACCGCTTTGCGGCATGTCGCATCTTCATCAGGATTCATTTTTTGTCAGAATCAGGATTTTCAGAATGGTAAAATTTTCAGGATTCAAGCGAAGAGAACCGCGATAGCGGAAGGGAGGCAATACACATTTCCATTAATTGAGGCACGTTATCCACCTATCCCTGTCGGGTAATTTACTAATTAGGAAAGTTGTCGATCTGCTACTCATCAAGAACTATTAATGTGAAAATCCTAAGTTTTATTTTGCAATGAATTGATAATCAATGGACTAAAAAGTTGTCGCTGAACGCTAGTTTTTACTGTATTGGAGATCGACGACTTTGGTACTTTGATTTTGGATAGTTCGACTAAGCTAAATCGTTCGTATTAAGTATACTACATATAGGAATATTCGGTGCATTATTTCCACTAGATTGGGACTGCGACCGCTTTAGTCGGGCATATACCTTTTGGGGATTATGCGCATTATTTCCACTAGATTGGGACTGCGATATCGATAGGGGCTGACACCATTAAAAATAACCTCATTTCTGTCCAAAAGACCTTTTGAAAATGGAATTAAAAACGAAGTTTTTAATTCCATTTTCAAGAAATAATGTCAAGCAAGTGGATAAACTTGTCTATGTGTATGATAATTTATCCTGCGACAAGCGAGGCCTCAGTTAAGCCTACGATCTTCTTTCTGTAAAATGAGTTGGCTGTGGATTAGAATTTGATTCTATTTCTTCTCCCATTATAAAACGAGTGTAGGGGCATTATTTTGAATAAAGGCAAAGCGGAAAATTTCCTGAAAAGTGGAGAAATTCTTATTTTGTAGAGGAGCTGTAATGGCGGATTCAACCAGAGAAATGCAGTAAACAAAAAAAAAGATCAGGCACAAGCACCTGATCTTTAAAATTGATATTTTTTCTTAAACGACTGCTAAAATGACTGATGAGGATTTTTTCTTAGTGTTTATCCTTGATTATCAGTATTTTAAAAAGTCGCTTCGTGGTCCCACTTGGGCTCGAACCAAGGACCCCCTGATTATGAGTCAGGTGCTACTAACCAACTGAGCTATGGGACCGAAAAGAAAGCACTAATCGCATTTTCTTTTTGCGAATCGCAAATTTAAGGATAAAACCCTAATTCCGCAAGATTAGTTCCTAAAAAAAGAGCTGTCCGAAGCGGACAGCTCTTAAAGTGGTTATTATTTATGGCTATTTTATTGACTGGCTGCGTAGTAGCAGTCATCAGATAGCTACTAGATAGCTATAGTTTAAGCTACGCAGGATCAGTATGCACATCCAATTGTGGGAATGGAATGCTGATACCTTGTGCGTCGAAAGCTTTCTTTACATTTTCTTGCATGTAGAAGAAAGTATCCCAATAATGCTCACTCTTACAGAATGGACGAGTAGCTAAATTGACGGAGCTATCTGCTAATTCCGCAACTACAACGCCCTGTGCAGGATCATCTAAAATCCAAGGACAAGCTTTGCCCGTTTCTAAGATGATTTTTCTCGCCTTATCTATATCATCACCGTAGCCAATGCCAAAAGTCAACTCTACGCCTATCGTGCCTTGTCCAGAAATATTAGTAATCACATTGCTCGTCACGACGCCATTAGGTACAATAATGCGTTTGTTGTCCAAAGTAGCCAGTACAGTATTAAATATTTGTATCTCTTTTACTGTTCCTACGTTGCCGCCTCCAATTTCTACCAAATCACCCACTTTGTAGGGTTTGAAGACCAAAATAAGGACACCACTAGCAAAATGCCCGAGACTGCCTTGTAGTGCCAAACCAACAGCGAAGGCTAAAGCACCAAAAATAGCAACGAAAGAAGTCGTATCTATGCCGAACATTTTCGCAGCCGCCAGCAAGACCATGACTTTTAAACCAACGCTTACCAAAGAACCAAGGAAACCCTGTACTGAGGGATCAACTTTTTGTTTTGCTAGTACTCTTTTGACTGCATTAGAAATTTGCCCCGCAATCCAAAATCCAATAATTAAGGTCAGGATGGCACCAATTACCTTAGGTGCATAGGAGGTCAACATCTCAGAAATTTTCTCTAAATCGAACCATTCCATCTTTAGAAGTATTAATGTTTTTAGTTAAGAATTTTAAGTAATTTACCTTATTGACGGGGAAAATCCAAAAAGACACTTTTAATTTTAAGATTTGAGGCAAAAAGACAAAAAATACATCAGTACCGCACAAGCCTTACAAAAGCTGCAAGCTTATTGTGCTTATCAAGATCGTTGTCATCAAGAAGTTCGTAGTAAGCTCTTAGACCTAGGTATTTACGGCGACGAATTGGAAGAGATTATCGTGTCACTAATCGAAGATAAATTTTTAAATGAAGAGCGTTTTGCTTGTTCTTTTGCCCGAGGAAAATTTCGTTATAAAAAGTGGGGAAAATTAAAAATTACACAGGCTTTGAAGCGCAAAAATATTTCTGCCTATTGCCTAAAAAAGGCGATGGAGGAAATAGAGGAAACGGACTATACACAAACCATAGATGAGTTAATAGCTAAGAAGCATCGACAAATTAACAAAGCTGATACTTACACCCAAAAACAAAGAATCGCTAGATTTCTCTTTCAGAAAGGCTATGAGTCTACCCTAAGTTGGGAGCGAATCAATTTGTTTTTTGATACTGTACAAGAGGATTGAACTCAAGTAGATGGATTCAAATTAGGCGTGTGCGAAGTTTTAAGCAACACTCGAAACAAGTCCTAGCAAAGCTCCTGAGATCGCGCAACAAGTATGCTCAAAGGGTTTTTATGGACGGAAACACAAGATTTCACTATTTTTCTCTAAAAAAAATAGTGAAATCTTGTGTTTCCGTCCGAAGATATTTACTAGGCATACTTGTTGCGCGATTTTCTGGCATTGACTCAGACTATTTTCGAGTGGAATGTTAGGAAAGACAGGAATTCGTACACGCATAGATTCAAATAATTGACAGATAAGTTTTTTGTAATAGCCTGAACAAGAGTGTTTTGCATCTTACTTCTCGCTTTTTAAATCTGCCGTTTCACTTAATTATACACTCGAACGCCATGCTCACATTCAAAAGATTGCTCCACTCCCAATTCGATAATTCCTGTTTTTTGCTCTAGATTACCACTGTCTCCCACGTGGTCTGCAACACCAAACCAAGGCTCTAGGCAAACAAAAGGCGAGGTTTCATCTTTAGACCAAATACCCAAATACGGAAAGCCCGAAAAATCAAAATCCAGTACCTTTTTTCCATCTTTATGCGCCAAGCTCACCACATCAGAATTTAGGTCTTTGAAAATCAAAGCATCTTGCTCAAATAAGTCATCAATGATGGGTAAGATTCGTTCCTGATCCAATACCATTGCTGTCTCACCTGTCCTTAAGCCATTTTCAATTAAATGTCGATGTGCATTTTCTACTTGCTCAAAAATCAGATGATAGTCGGAACGTTTTTCTCCCGCTTTTAGCGGACATTTGAAGGCAGGATGCGCACCCAAAGAAAAATACATCGGTCGTTGATCGTGATTAAAAACGCGATATATGACGCGTAATTGGCTTCCTTCCAACCTGTATTCCGCTTGCAATTCGTACTGAAAGGGATATTTTTTCAAGTCTTCTGCCGTGTAAAGTAATTGGAAGCAAATTCGATCTTTTGCTGCGTCCAATACTTCAAATTCAGTATTTCGAGCAAAGCCGTGTTGCTTCATGGAATAAGGTTTACCATCCATCAGAAACTGATCATTTTTCAGTCTCCCAACGATAGGAAAAAGAATGGAAGAGTGGCGTCCCCAATACGCAGAATCAGCTTCCCACAGGTATTCTTGTCCCGTGAGCAAGGACTTTATACTTGCTAATTCTGCTCCTTGCTGTTTGATACCAACGCGGATATTTTCGCTTTGTATGTAGTGCATAATATTATTTGAAAAAGGCGTTAAAATGCGCCTTGACTATTCAATTACTCCTTGCGCATAAATGTTCTCTTCCCACTCCATATTCTTCAAATAGAGCTGTCCTTCCGTCTCTGCTAATTGATCGTTCGATAACGCATTCACGAAGTGTTGCTGTGCATAAAAAACACAGTCTCCTGCAAAATTTCGATCTTCGTGATGGTAGTCAACATTTTGTTCATCTGCGCCTAGTGGCTGAATGGTGATTTTACCGTCCTGATAGAGTCGAATACTACCTTTATTGCCTTCCAAAAGCAATTCTCCGAAAGTATAGCGAGCATTGTTGTTGTTGGATTCGTTGTAACGATTAGCGTCCCAAATTGCTCTTGCGCCATTTTCAAAATGAAACAATAAGAAGGCACTATCTTCTCCTGCAATATCTGAATTTAGCCGACGAAGCTGTGGTGCAATTGCTTTAATATCACCCAATAAATACCGAAATGTATCAATGAAATGAATACCCGTCTCGTGAACCAGCAACCGTGGCATACGTCTGAAATAAGGCTGTCGAGCCAGATAAGCATCTTCCTGCCAACCATCACCCATACGCATCCGAAAATAGAGCTGATGGATGCGATCGCCTATCTTTCCTTGCTCCAATAAGTTCTTGATACAACGATACCAAGGCTGAAAGCGAAAGTTTTCGTGTACAATTAATCGGACATTGGCAGCAGCAGCGATAGTGACTAGTTTTCTGGCCTCGGCTAGAGTGGGCGCTAAAGGTTTTTGGCAAATGATCTGAAGCCCTTTCTCCGCCGCCATCTTTACCAATGTCAAATGCGTTTTCGGAGGTGTGATAATATCAATGACATCTGCGCTTTCTTGTTCGATCATCAAAGCAACATCCGTGTACACTTTTGGAACGCCAAATCGAGCCGCCAGTGCATTTGCTTTTTCCTCATCGGTATCACAGATTGCCAAGACTTCAACTTCGGGCAATCGCATCCACGCTTCTATTTGGAAGGGCGCAAAGTAGCCTGCTCCCACAGCAATTATTTTAAGCATAGTTGTTTGATTTGCTTGCTCGCCTTTTTATGTTATATTTACATAATATATTTTTGCGAAAGAAAATACTGATGCTCGGCAATCCCTAGGGCTTACCGATCCAATTCGTTCAAATTCTAATCTTAGAAGAGTAGCCGCTAACTGCCAAAAACTAATACGCTAAACCTTCATCAGCTCGCACCCGCAACCACATAAAAATCGCAAGTACATTCAGGGCTGCTGCCGTGTAGAAAAAGTAGCTGGTTGAACCTAACCAAGCTGTCAAATAGGGGAAAGCTAGCGCTGTCAAAAATGAACCAATATTGCCCGCCATGTTCATCGTGCCAGAAACTGTCCCTGCATTTTTCTTTCCAATATCGACGCACAAAGCCCACGAAGGCGGAAGTGTCATGTCTGCCCCCAAAATAGCAATACTAATCATCGCCACTGCGCCTGCGGCATTGTCCATGAAAACACTGCCAATCAAGCCAAATGCGGCTAGTCCAAACCCAATAACCGCAGGATAGATACGGGATTTGTTCCAGTTCCCTTTTCGGAATAAACGATCAATGAGTCCACCAGCCAACCAATTGCCTATTGCCCCCGCGATGAAGGGCGCAACGGCATACCAACCTGCTTCCATAGCCGCCAGATTATAGGTTTCTTTGATGTAGGGAAAGAGCCAAGTGAGTGCAAAAAAGAAGGTGAAATTGCTGCAAAAATATTGGACAATGGCAGATTGCATATTCTTGGAACTCAACAATTGCGAGGAACTCAACTTTTCTGTGATACTATCGTCCGTTTGCTGCCGATTGGTGAGGATATAGTCTCGCTCGCTGGCAGCGAGATTACCTTGCTCTTCGGGCGTATCTCTGAAAGCGAACCACCACAGTACTGCCCAAACTACGCCTACGACACCTAATATAAAAAAGGTAGAACGCCAACCGTAGTTCGTAATCATCCAAGCTACCAAGGGCAATGCAAAAGCCGCACCGAGGCGAGAACCCGAAAAGTTGATGCCCGTGATGATGCCGCGTTCTTTCAGTGGAATCCAAGAAAAAATAGCCCGCGACATACTCGGAAAAGCACCCGCTTCTCCAGCACCAAAAGCAAAACGAATGATTAGCAGCGAAACGTAATTCCACGCTGCCCCCGTCAAAGCAGTCAGCACCGACCAAATAGAAACAATACTCGTCAAAATCCGTCGAGGACCAAAACGATCGACCAAAGCACCACTTGGTACTTGAAAAAGCGCATAGCCCAGTGCGAAGGCAGACAATACCCAGCCCATCGCTTTATCGCTCAAAGCCAAATCTCCTGCGATGTTTTCTTTGGCAACGGAAATGCAAACACGATCGATGTAGAGCAGTAGGGCTAGTAAGAACATACCTGCGGCAACTAGATGTCTTCCCTTCATTGGTTGAGTTTTCGTTTGTTTGATAAGTTGGACTCAAAATCTATTACGCACTATTGGACAAAACGTAAAATGAGACACTGAGTACACGAAAAAGTGCAAGTCTAAGTATCAAGGAGCAACAAGAACAAAAGCTTTGTTTTCTTTGTAACATTTTATGAGTACGTATTACTCCTGCAATGCTCACTTTGGGTTTACTTGTTGTCCAGTAACTTCCCGTTACTGGACAACTTTTAACATAGTTGAAGCAAAATTTATCCAGCAATAGGAATTACTGAATAAAGTCCAATTCCTTTGTTCCTTTGTGGTCAAATATCCACTAGCGAACAGCTAAAAGCCAAATGCTAACCACCTATCAAACCAATGCTTGAACCACACTCGCAATCGCATCATCTTCCCCTACATTACCTGGAAAAATGAGGTAAGAGAGATCAGGAAATTTACTCGATTTGCCCAATCGCCAGACTGGAATACCAGGTAGTACTTGCCCGATCACGACTGCTCTTTTGACACCTAAAGATACTGTCGCTACGTCACTGGAAGTAATACCGCCTTTTGCTAACACATATTTAGGACGATGCTGCAATTGCGCTACTACTCTACTCAGAAAAGCAGAAATTTTTGCTCCGATGGATAAATTATCCGCCGCACTATCGGCGATGACGACAGCCCGACTAGTGTACAGCACAACATCCCTTCCTTTGGCAATGAGTTGGTCTATAGCAATACTATACTGCTTAGCTAAAGCCACGCGCTGCTCATAATCATTTATCAACTTCTGTACGTCCAGTTCTATCGCTTCGACATCGACTGACCGACGTAAATATTCAAGTTGTCGCGTCGTTTTGGGTACGTGAGAACCAACGATAATTAGACCGCCATTGGTCGCATCAGCTTGTACCAAATCACTTTTTTTAAGTAATGGTTTGTCTGGTAGCGCAGCTAAAGCAGCGACAAAAGAAGCGGCTGTTCGG
>JBCDKV010000225.1:0-7357 GCA_038746215.1 Bacteroidota bacterium
AAAACGAAGTTTTTCATTCCATTTTCAAAAGGACATTCGGACAGAAATGATGTTGTTTTTGATTATTTTTGGAAAAAATCATCAAAAACAACATCATTTCTGTCCACAAGGCCTCCCAATAGGGAACTTTTTACGAAGTAAAAATTTCCCTTTTGATGTGAAAGTGTCAACTACTTTTTGTGTCTCAATAAACATGTTGAAAAATTTGTGCTTCCGCCCGAAGGGGCTTATCAAGCATACTTATTGCGCGATTTTCTCGTATTGACTCAATCTATATTTCAGTGAAATGTTAAAAAAAGAGGACTTCGTATCCCCCTTATCACTCATCGACTAATGAATTTCAAGCTAACGACAACAAAGGCTTTTCAATTTTTTCACATCAGCAAGCAATTGGCGGTCATTGGTATTGCTATACTGCTGAGTAAGAGTGGCGTCGACGGGGCAGTGATTGGTAATTACGAAATGCTTTTTTTCTTAATGTTTGCCTTCACCTTTTTTTGGGTCAGTGGAAGCTTGCAGGGACTACTCACACAGTACCCGAAACTATCCGAAAATACGCAACAGCAACTCCTGTTTCAGTTTTTTTTATTTTTCACCCTGATGAGTGGCGTAATTGTATTGCTGCTGTTTTTTGGACAAGAACAACTCGTCCCAGTTTTTACTAAGCGAGCTACTTTAGACCATTATACTATCTTTTTAGTCTTTCTTTTCTTCAATATTCCCACTTTTCTAGTCGAACATATCTATCTTTTGCAAGAAAGAGCGAAAGGCATCGTCGCTTTCGCTGCATTTAGCTTTGGCTTGCAAGTCATTGCGGTGATCTTGCCACTTTACTTAGGCTACGATATAGACGTCAGCTTTTTGGCATTGGTCATTTTGAGCATCATTAAATATGGCTGGCTGCTCATCGTCTTGATTCCTACTGCTCGCATCAGTTGGCAATTGCAGCCCTTGTTTGACACCTTAAAAATTGCATTTCCATTGATTTTGTACGCGCTGATCGGTGGCTTTGCGCAGGTTTTCGATAGCTGGCTAGTCAATTGGTACTACGAAGGTGCGCCAGAGCAATTCGCTATCTTTCGATACGGTGCTAGAGAATTACCACTTGCTTTGGCGGTAGCGGCAGCTTTCAGTAGCTCTATGCTGCCAAAATTAGTACAACAACCTGATGAAAGTATCACCGAAATCTACACGAAATCGCGCCTGCTCTTTCACCTGCTTTTTCCGCTCGCTATCATAGCAGCACTTTTCAGCGAATGGCTCTTTCCAATCATTCTAAGCCCTGCTTTTCAGGAAAGCTATGCCGTTTTCAATGTCTATTTACTCATCCTCATCAATAGATTACTTTTTCCGCATACGATTCTCATTAGCTTGAAGGAAAATCAATTCATATTCTACGTATCGGTCATTGAATTACTCCTGAATATTGTGTCTAGCATCCTCTTAGTCCAATACTTCGGTATGGTCGGTATCGCGATGGGAACGGTCATTGCTTATTCTTTTGAGAAGATAGCGCACGCCTCTTTTTTAAAAATACGCTACGAGATTGGATTTCATCAGTACGTGGATACGAAGTGGTGGTTAGCTTATTCTAGTGTGCTGCTGGTCGTGGTGGCTTGGAGTCTCATATAAATAGAAAAGGGGAACAAATAGATCCCCTTCACCTAAACAAAAATAAGAAAGCAAAAGAGTCCTCATCAAAATCAGACTCTCTTTTTCTTTGGAACTAGCCAAAATTTGTAAAGTTATTTTTGACTTGTCCCTTTAGTGCGCTGTGGGAAAAAATGGAGCCCCCAATTTGCTAGAACCCGAAAGTTAAAGCATAGAATTAGCCCCTTCAACTAATGAATGATTGGGAGCTCCGGTGACATCTACCCCACCGTCACCAAATATAAGTTGAGATCTATAAACTTGTGTGTACTATTATTTTGATGGCTCAATTTTGGGTATAAGGAACTGCAAAGCAGTAATTCCAAAGGAACGAAACATCAGCTCCGAGAGTTGGAAATTATTGCTTTTTCCTTTTTAAATAAGCACTGAGATATGATATGATGTAGTGTAAGCTTTATACTTAAATCGTCTAGTTTTTGCTAATGTACTTTACTGAAATGCGCTAGGCATTACCAACAAAAATACTTATTGAAGTTTCATACGAAAGAAAACTGAACTGGTTGCACGGAAAACGAATAATTGTTTGCAGTAGGTCGATGTGAGCTGGTGGCGTGTTCATGGAAAATAATTTGTTTGGCAGTATAAATAGTTGCCTTTTAGTGAATGAACACAAAGATATAGGAAGCTTTTTATTTAGGTATCCCTACAAAAGGGTATTTTTTAACGGAGGGTAATCTGGCACCGCTACCAACAACAGCAATACGCTTTTATACCAAGTTGCATTATTTTTGTGTTAGCAATATGTGGTCAACTGACAATTAGTATTTTGTCATGTTTATCCGCTCACTTGACATTTTCGTTTTCAAAAGTCCCTTCGAACAAAAATGAGGTTGTTCCTAATAATTTTTGGCAAAAATCATTAGGAACAACCTCATTTCTGTCCAGAAGGACTTCCAAAATTGAAATTTTCACGAAGTAAAAATTTCAATTTTATGATTACATATAGCTTATCTAAGCATGTAAATTTATTTCTTGTGCGTTACCTACCTAGTTACTAGAAAGATTGTAAGATAATCCCAAAATGAAATAAGTCTGTAGTGGATTATCACTTTCCAAAGGATCTTTACCTTCTGCCAATCGAGTGGCATTTGCTGCGTTCGCTTCCTGTCTATTTCCTCTCAAGCCAACATCAAGTCCAATACCGATTCCTTTGTAGGCGGTACTAAAGTTGTTGACCCATGTCCAGTTGGATAGCTCGCTTCCCTGATAACTTAGAAAGGCAGAAAGATTGGAACGCCATGCAATGCCTTTGGTAAGATTAGCCGAGTAGTCCACCACTGCTTTTGTACCTAAAGAAGATTCAAAGTTGACATCATCTTCCGCAAAGACGAAATTGTAGTTCAACGGATGAAAGACCGCCACTAGATTCGGGATAGGTGTCCAAGTGATCCCAACCCCTAAATCTAAATAGCCTGGATCATTGAAAGTGCCGTCCAATAAAGTCGTACGATATTCTCCAAGCGCAGAAGCAGCTAACTTGCTATTGAGTTTATAACCAAATAAAGAGGTAACATTGAAAGCATCGGCAGCTACTTCAAATTCTGGATCGACATCATCTCCTGTATCATCATCAAATCTCAGCCAAGAAAGGGCTAGGTTTCCGCCATTGTTCCAGAAATATTTTTTTTGCTGCAAATTGGCAAATGCCGCACCCGTTAAACCAATGGTCGTGGCACTGGTACTTGGATTGGCTCTAGCAAACCAATTATTAAAGCCTGCAATATTCAAACCAACCGTACCCAATAAGCCCGTTGACCAGCGTGGATAGGGCGTTACTTTATCCGTCAGAGTTGCTACTTCTCCCTTCAGAGCATCTACTTTACCCTGCAAGTCCGCCAATTCTGTTTCCAGCGTTGCGAGTTCAGCGGCTTTTTCTGCCTGTTCTGCTTTCAATTCTTCCATGGTTTGCGCAAAAGAAGCATGAATGCATAGGCATAGTGAAAATAAAAATAGTATCGCGCCTTTTTTCATTAGATGAAGTGATTTTAATTAAGAAATAATGGACGGCATCTCCCCTTAATTTGTACATAAGTGAAATAGCAGTCCCAATTTAATGATTATTCTGCCCTCTTAGACGAAGCACAGGTTTCAAGTCACAGTGAAAGTTAAAATGTTGGTGGAAGGTAGGGTAGGATGCGTAGGGAAATATAGTTTCCTCGGAGTTGGGTGGCAATGCACCCTTTATTGTCTTTGACGATGCAGATATAGACGCCGCCGTGGAAGGTGCTATCGCATCTAAATTCAGGAACGCGGGGTAAAACTGCATCTGTAGTAATCGCTTATTTGTGCAAGAAACTGTACACGACGAATTTGTAGAAAAATTAGCTGCTGCCACTTAAGTTAGGTGGACTAAAATGATCGACACTTTTGAAAGGCTCTTATCTCGAACTTATTTGAGCGCATTGCTGGAAAGTATTTCCACCTTTTAAAAATCTCTCTGTATGTCGTATCGAATTAGATAGGTTTTGATTACTACCCCATCTATGGTTTCTTTTGCTTCTACTACGCCCTCCATCTGCAATCCTGCTTCGATGAATGCGATGTAAATGCCTTCGGTAATAGATCGATGATTACAGTAATACGCCAATTGTTGTTTACCTTTTTGAAAACGTCTAGGGCTGTAATATTTCTTGGTTTCTATTAGATATTCTACACCTTTCACATTGATGATTAAATCAGTATTTCCCAGAGCAGCAAAAGCTTCTCGGTAGCTCTTTCCTTCAATTTCCTGAATGAAAATACTGATAAAGGTTTCAAAACTATAGATCATCGCCGCTTCGGGTATGGATACAAAATTACCATCTTCGTCTTTTTCTCTGTAAGGTCGGAAGCCTCTCTCGTTAATATAGGTCTTATACCGATCTATCAGCTTATCAAAATTGATGCGACCGTCTTCATCCAAATAGGCGACAGCAAGCATTGTTTTAGCAATTGTGCTACCCTCTCCATTGGTATATGGATAGAAAGTATTGAACAGCTTCTTTTGATAGAGTGGTACTCGAAAAATGACATATCCTGCTTCGTCCGACTCAATCAGTCCATTAGTATAGAGCGTTTTGATAGCAGGACGGTCAATTTGAAATCTAATTTTTTCCTCCCTAAATAATAGATTTTCTACGAATCCGCGATATTGATTCGCTTTATTGACAATGTTAGCGACATTTTTGTCAATAGCTTTGTTGATATACCAATCTTCGACTTTTAGATAATCTTCATAAGTAATTACTGGCTTATCTGCAAAATCAGTAACCAATTTGTGAGCAAAACCATTAACTAGTCCAGGCTGGTTCGCAGTAATTTCGCTTACACTAGCTTTGACTCGATCCTCAAAAAGCTGTCCTGTTTCTTGCTCGTGTTGTCCGAGTAATGCTTCGGTTTCTTGCTTAGTGAAAAATGGAATATCTAGGTTGTCAGCAATATTGAAAGGGCTTGCATTATCTTGAATTACACCTGTAATATTTGTGACACCGACCAAGATGACGCTTTTGAGGGAATGGCTTTGTCGAGTATGATAAAGACTTCTGACAGAATGCAAAAATTCGTTTAAATAAGTATTATTCAAGCCTTCTATTTCATCAATAATCAATACCAATTCTTTTTCTTTAATCTTTTCTATTTCATGAAAAATGCTTGAAAAATTATCTACTGGTAAGTCAGTTTGCCAAAATTTGTTAAGTTTTTCAGTAAACATGCTTAAAAAGTAGGAAACTGGCGTACTCATCTGGTTTTCAAAATTCACGTAAGCCACCACATAACCTTTTCGGTCCAACTCTTCTCCCAATAAAGTAAAATACGTACTCTTCCCAGTTTGTCGGGGTGCCCAAATCGTAAAGTAGCTTTCATTGGCTACCAGTTGAAGACCTTCTTCTACCAATGCTTCGCGTCCCAAAGTATAATGTCGCGCTTTGATGTTGACATCTGGTGTGTTGAATCTTCTCATACGTTTAGTGGTTTAGTAGTCAAAGATAAGCATTTTTCATCGGCTACTCTTCTAAGATTGGAATTTGAACCCACTGGATCGGTAAGCCCTTAGGATAGCCTACGGTTACTAGCTGCTCGACAATCCTTGAGGCTTACCGAGCAGTAGGCGTTTATACTTCATCAGGCTAAAAATTAAACTTTTACAGGGCGTCTTTTGCTTCTGCACTTTATCACCTCCTCGCCTTGGTAGCTAAGGCTATCAGGCTGCGGATTTCTTCGTTCAGAAACAAAATACGCTCCTCTAAATTGTCTACTTCTCAACCTGATGAAGTATATAACCTTAGAATGATAGCCTTTTCATCCATTAAAGCTACTGAGATTACTCACCAAGTATGCCCAAAAAGAAAGGGCTACCAAATTGGCAGCCCTTTCTTTTTCAGGAATACGAATTAAAATAAATTCAGATTTTCATTGTTGTAAAAACCCAAACCTCTTTCACTCGCTTATCACTCAAAAACTTGGTACGTATTAATAACCAGGATTCTGAACCAGTATATCTACACCTTGCAGATCAATTTCATTCTGTGGTATAGGTAGGTACTCGTCATTGTTAGGTGTGAAAGTTGCACCTGCAAATGGAGCATTCAAGAATTGATTCTCATACTGTAAGTAATCATTCAAAACCTGTGCGGCAGTACCCCAGCGTACCAAATCATATTTTCTGTGTCCCTCTCCTGAAAGCTCTAACATGCGCTCAAAACGCAAGGCTTGTCTAGCTTCTTCTTGGCTTCCAAAAGAAGTATAAGGCTCAATAACATAGTTTGCAGCAGGGTTGCCATTAGCATCTAATACAAGAGAAGCCTTCGCACGATTGCGCAACTGATTGATATAGCCCAATGCAACATCCAAATCTCCACCAGACTCAATTTCTGCTTCTGCCGCCATCAATAGAACATCTGCGAAACGAATGATGGTGTAGTTGATAGCAGTGTAACCAGGCGTCCAAGAACTACCGTCGTTTTCTGTACCAATACCCGCTTGATAGTACATGAATTTCTTAGGAGAATATGGTCCTCCGTAAGCTTGGTCACGTACCCAGTCAAAACCTGGATGTGGTCCCCAATCTAGGAATGGAATACCTCTACGCCCGATGGAGTGATCAATTCTTGGATCTAAGTTACCCGCATCTGGTGTGAAATCATCTCCACTAGATAGTCCCATATCTGTCACCAAAGCATTAGCGGGATCGTTGTAAGAACCGTCCAAAAGTGGTAGACCATTAGCATCTGTTCTATAAGCATTCGCCAAGGAGAAACTAGGCTGGAAGAAACCACAACATCCACCTGGACGAGCTGGACCCGCTGAACCATGAGGGAAGTTCAACACCATCCCTGGATTCGCATTGTTGATGTCACCTGTACCTGATGCTGCTTGTGCTGCGAATACAGATTCCATACTGTTGTCATTTACAGAGCGGAAGTTGTCAGCGTAGTTCTCTAGTAAGCCATAAGCATCGCCACTTGCTGTAACACCATTATTCACCACCTGAGTCAGAATATTTTTAGCTTCGCTGTACTTACCTTGGAACAATAGCACTTTTCCTAAGTATGCACCTGCTGCCCATTTATTTGCTCTACCTGCTTCACCCTGTGTCTCAGGAAGGTTATCAAAAGCAAACTGAAAATCTGCTTCTATGAATGGCCAAATATCTTCTTTATTACCAACTGGCGTCACCTCATCCCAAGTCTCATCGACAAAAGGAACA
>JBCDKV010000226.1:0-7346 GCA_038746215.1 Bacteroidota bacterium
AACCAAAGTTCAAAAGAATCATTAGAATGAGCAACTTTTAGTCCTGCTGCTGTAGCTGTTGAAATTGCATTTTCGTAGTCTTCTTTTTGCTTATCTATGTCATCTTGCAGCTTTAAATCCATGTCGAAAACAATCCAAACTTCTTGATCTTCATCCGTTTCATGCTCAATAATTTCAAGCACATATTCCACTAGCTTTGATTTAGAACTTCCCAAACCGTAAGACTTAATTGTTGCCGTCTTCACAGGAAAAGCCTTGAAATATTCTGGTTCTGTATTTTCTCCTTCACAGATAATCAAGAAAGTTTTACTCTTTTCCCTTTGCGCTATCAAGTAAGGATTCATTCTTGTTTTTCTTCTATTCCAAGCCTTATTTTGATCTGTTATTTTTATGGCTTTCGTTCTCTTTCCCATTTCTTTTTTTGATAACTTAGTAGTCTTTCAAGCTAATCCTGTCGGGTAATTTGGCGATTTTTGAATTTACGCGGCGTTAAAAAGCCTCGTCGTAGCTATGGCTATGCTTATGTTTTTTGCCTTGCTTAAATCCAAAACTCCCTCAAATTCCACTCGACATCATTAACTTGAAAAACTACTTAGCTGTTTTTAGAGAAATAAACGATCTATACCATTTAAAAATGGGACAGCACCGTACTTTCCTTTCAGATAATCTTGCTCAAAAGAAGCGTCGTTTCTCACGCCTTTATATTCTACTAAAGTGTAAATCGAACTATTACCATATTTATCTTTTTCCACAAAAGTAATTTGATCTCTTCTCAATAGCTTGGCATTAAGGAAGCTAGTGTCATGTGCTACGAAGATGAGTTGAGCATTGTTGGGATTGGTTTCTTTTGAATTAAATAATTGCACAATCTTATGGCTCAAACGTGGATGTAATCTAGCATCTAATTCATCAATGACGAGTATTCCTCCGTTCTCATTCGCTAAAGTGTCAAAAATGAAAGGAGATAATGCAAATAATTTTTTTGTTCCTTCTGCTTCGTAAACGTTTAAAGGTAATCCTGTCTCTCCAATCTTTTCTTTGGCTTCGTTAAAGACGGGCTTTTTGAGTAGTATGAAGCCTAACTTTTTATCTTTTTCAAGACCTTTTAAAGTTTGCTCAGCACCATTAGATAATTCTGCTTTGGAAACATCTACTTTTTGCATACCTGTTATTCCCATATCTGCGGTCAGCATTAAATCAGTCAATCTTTCCCTGAACTCATTTTGATCAAATCTATTAAAGGCTATGGTCATAGAACTATCGCTGATGGGATTAGATAGAATAGTGATAGTATTTGTAAAAAAATTTATGATCTGCCTAGCATTTTTTCCCCCAAAAGTTGCGACGACGCCTAAAAACAAAGAGTTATTTCTGAACACTGTCAAATCATCTAATCCAAGCTTCAATATACCCTGACCTTCTTTAAATTTCGTTTTATTAATCTCAATGTTCATAGATTCCCTAACAAAATAATGTGTCTCTCTTTCTTTGGGTGTTCCAAATAACCATTCTGCTTTGATATTGCCATTTTTGATTTCAAAACCGTAGCGATAAGGCTGATTATCCAAAATGAATGTAGCTTGAAAGAAAGTAGCCCTTTCTTCTTTGGCGTTGTCAAGGAAAAATGGTTCTTCATACCTTTTGACAACAGTCTCGTCTTTGACGGAATTTTTCAGTATGTTCACAAACACAGCAAAAGCTCTAATTAAATTGCTTTTTCCACTAGCATTCGCTCCGAAAATTCCTTTTGTCTTGAGTAAGCTGTAACCAATCTCATGTTGGAATACATTGTTTTCATCAACTTCTTTATATTTGGATTTAATCTTTGCCGACTGCATCGTCAAAGTTTCAATATCTCTGAATGACCTAAAATTTCCTACGCTGAAATCTATGAGCATAAAACTTGAATTTGAGATAAAATTACAAATTTTAATTTTAAAAATACGAAATCACCTATGAATAATAGCACATTTTTAAAAATAGCCTTTGCAATACTGTGCACAGTCTGCGATTACTGCCTTCAAGCACAAACTCAAATAGACAGCTTACGCCTCACCCATCCTGATAGTACTACGCTAGCAGGCGTACTCGAAATCCCTGCTGTACCCGTTGTGGTTTTCATTGCGGGTTCGGGTGCGACAGATCGAGATGGAAATAGCCTACCGATGATGCGATCAGATACTTATAAAAAATTGGGCGTTGCCCTCCAACAAGCGGGTTATGCCACTTTGCGCTACGATAAGCGTACCGCAGGCGCAAGTAAAATGCCTGCTTCTTTGGATTTTTCTAAGAAAAGCTTTGGCGTGTTCGTCGAAGACCTAAATTTATTTTTAGAGGCACTGGAACAAGACGAACGCATTTCGGATATAGTCCTTTTGGGACATAGTCAAGGTTCATTGATTGCTTTGATGGCTGCGCAAAAATCTGAAAAAGTGAAAGCTGTGATTTCAGTGGCAGGAGCAGGACGTCCTATCGGGAAGGTACTTAGGGATCAACTCGCAGCGCAAGGCTTGAACGAAACGGGACTTTCCGAATACGATGCTGCCTACGCAAGTGCATTGAAAGGCGAACAGCCTGTCCTTGAAAATCCGCTTTGGAATCAATTTTTTGGCGAAAAAGTCTTCAACTTCATGTCTACTTGGATGCAAATTAATCCACAAGAAGAGATCAAAAAACTAGACGTACCTGTGCTAGTTATCAACGGTACAAACGACATTCAAGTACCAATCCGAGAGGCAGAACTACTATTAGCAGCGCAGCCCAATGCCCAAAAATTGTTCATCGAAGGTATGAGTCATTTGCTTAAACCTGCACCCGCCGATAGAATGGGCAATATGCAGACTTACAATCAGCCAGATTTAGCACTTTCGGAAGGTTTGGTGGCAGGTATTGTGGCATTTTTGGAAGCATCGCTCTAGGGATGCTTGTTGCGCGATCTCAAGCACTTTAATAAAGTTCAAAAGTGTAGTAAAGCTGTACCGCTATAAAATGAAGTACTTTACCCGTTGTTCGCATTACTTACTCACCAATTGTGATGCAGGCTGATCTGCGCTTGCCCCTTACTCCAATTGACGGTTGTTTGCTTCATCCAACCGAGCTGGACTCGCATTTTTTTGGTGATGCCGTAGCCCAATCCTAGGTAAGTTCGATTTCGATCAAAAAACTGTACGCTTCTTCCGTCTCCGATGTCTAGTTGTCCATTCAAAAATATTTCATTGTACAGGGCTATATTCAGTGTTCCTTTACCCATTTTTTCCTTGTTGAGTGGCACATTCAAGAAGAGATTGTACCGATATCGGGTACGCAAATCTTGGTCATCTACCCAGCGTTGTTCGTAGCGAAAACGGTGTACCAAATAAAAGCGATTCCCAACTTGATGTGGTATCAATGCTTCTTGATAAATACGATTTTCGTTGACAGTCGCTTTGCTATCCCCGAAAGTACCCGTTGTGATGTTGGCGTAGCCTAGCGTGAATAGAATATTAGCGTTTTCGGGCGTGTAAGTCAAGCCCGTACGTAGAAGAATCTGCTCCAAATCACCGCCAAAATCCCAAAATCGGAACTGATAGTCTCCCTGAATCCCAAACTGACTATCGCCAAAGGTTTCGGTGAAGAAATACATATACCAAGCCCCCAGTTGATCTTCATCAGGACCGCTTTGTGCTTTTAAAGTTTGTAGGAATGTATTGGCGACAAGGAAAAGTAAGAGTAGTTTTTTCATCTGAAAGGTAAGTGTTTGTTGTTGTGTTAGAAACAATAAGAAAGGGCGGATTTGTTCATTTTAAATTAGGGCTGTACGAAGTCTCAGTTTCGTTAAGATTTTACTCAGAAATAGTCTGAGTCAATGCAAGATAATTGAGTAACAAGTATGTTTGGTAGTTCTCTTCGGACGGAAACACAAATTTCAACTTATTTTTCTCCAAAAAATAAGTTGAAATTTGTGTTTCCGTCCATAAAAATCCATCGAGCATACTTGTTGCGCGATCTCAAGAGCTTTACTAAAATTTTTATCGGGCATCACCAAAACTTCGCATACCCTTAATTTTAAATTAGGGCTTACGATTTTCTCAATCTGAACACCAATAAGAGCAAAAAGCTACTTACAATCAGTAATCCTACCAGCAGCCAAACCGATGAAAAAGCAGTTTCGGACTCCAAGCGACTCATATCCCCGATGGAAATGAAACTCGCCCAATAGTAAGGATGCGCTTGAAAACCACCTTCGATCATGCGCTGCTTGGCTTGGTGCAAGGCTTTATCTTTGGAAAAATCTTGTGCTAAATTTTCGTAGAAGTGGAGCATGAGTTGTCCCGTGTATTGGTCATTGACTTGCCAGAGACTCGTAACGATGCTTTTTGCACCAGCGTAAGAAAATGCCCTCGCCAAACTGATGATGCCTTCCCCTTCTTCCAATTCGCCCACGCCCGTTTCGCAAGCACTCAGCACCACCATTTCCGCATTGAGTTGCATGTTATACAGTTCACTCACAAATAGCAATTGATCTTTACTAATCTGCGCTTCTAGTTGAGCAAAAGAAATAAACGAATAGTTGGCGTTTTCATCGTTCATTTGAGCATGAGAAGCCAGATGTAAATAGGCATAATCGCCCGCATTTTGTAGGAAAGCATCTTTAACTGCCGCTTCCCCTAGGTAGGGCTGTCCTGCTACCATCTCTAGTATTTGTTTTGTGGATTTTATATTTTGTAACAGAGGCGGCAATAAGATGGACATTTGCCCCAATTGCAGTGGCTTTCGACTCTCAAAAATGGGTGCAAAGGCCAGTACGACGGATCGCTTGGGACGGTGCTGAATGCGTTTCATTTCTTGCAGCAGTGCTACCGAATAGGTGTAGCTCAATTGGAAGCGGTGATGTAAGAATGGATAGGCGGAATAGTTTTCGACTTGGTCTGTGGGAACGCGATTCGTCAACAAAGCATCGAAAGGCAAATAGCCCAAAACACCATCTGGAATGATTCGGACTTGTTTAGTTTGTAATTCATTCAATGGTAATTCATCGAAAAGTATTTGATACAAATCATATCCCAACTTAGCGTAGACGAGTGCAAGACTATCTTGATCTAGCTGATCTTCGTTCCGATTGGAGATGCTGTACCGAAAATCTTGTACTTGCTGTTTAAACTGTGGCTGCTTGGGTATTTTTCCACTAAGGAATTGAGTTTGATCTACTACAAACCAATAAATATGGGCTTTACCCACAAAATATTCTAGTATTGCTTCGTCTTTCAATTGAGCTTGCACCGCTGCTACGGAAGGAATGTCAATATCGTATTTGAGTTGATAGTAAGCGGGTTCAGATTTTTCTAGTTGCTTCAAAAACTGCGATAGATCGTTACGTGCTACAATCAGACGCTTGGACAAGTCAATTTGATCGGACTCTGCGGTCGCTTCGTACAGTGCTTGTTCTAAGCTCGCGACCTCTCGTTTCAAGGCTTCTTCTTGTTCCAATTGCTCCGCAGGAATACCAATATTTTTTTTGATTTCATTTTCTCGGATAGCTTCCAATAAAATTAAGGACTTACTTTTCTCTGAAAATGCAAAGGCTTGAGCAAGGTAGTCGCTATATGTCGTAGCCTCGGATAAGGCAAAGCAAGTAGCAATAGCATCTTCGTAAATCGTTTTGGCTTCCTTAGCTAGGAAAGCTTTGGATTCATCCGATTCGAAGTCAATTCGGACTTGGTCGATTAATTGGCTGAGCAAATCATAAGTGCGCAATGCCATTTTTAGGTTTGCTAAGGTATTGGTTTGGGCAGATAAGAGTTGAAGGGCTTGTGCTTTCCCATATAAATTGCGCAGCAGAAATATACGATCTGTATTCAAACCCTCTTCGATACTCGGTAAACTTTCCACCTCCTTCAGATCGAGCTTTGGAAATAGATAATTAATCCCCGTTTGATAGCTTTCCACTGCCGCTTGCAGCTGCCCTTGGTCTTGTAAGATGTTGCCCTTGGTATGATAATTGCCCGAAAGTGTATTTTCTTCATTCAGGTTTTCATTAATCCGCATGGCATCTTCTACGTACGCCAGTGCTTGCTCGTGTTCTTTTTGCATCAGGTACACATAGGCGAGGTTGTTGTAATTAATGGATAAAGCTGATTGTCGCTGTTCGGCATGCGCGAGATTGATGGCGGCACATTTTTTGTAATAGTCAATCGCCAAGGCATAATTTTGACGTTGTTCGTGAGCAAGCGCGAGATTGTTGTAGACATCTGCCATCAAAAAATAATCCTCCTCGTATTTATCCTCTATTTGATCTAAAACTTCCAATGCTTTTTGTCCGTAGTCAATCATATTTTTTGGCTCGCCGCTTTTTTGATAAAAGAGTACGAGTTCATTGTAAGCTTCGGCAACCCGCCACGATTCATTTGTATCTTTTGCTGCTATTTGTTGGCTGATTTTTAAGCTAGCATCTAAGTACAATTTGGCGTTGGCAAAATCATTGAGCTGTACATAGATTCCTCCGAGCGATTTATAGACACTGAATAAGTCACTAGATTTCAAGATATTAGAGGCATCAAAAATATTCAAGCTGTTTTCTAACGCCACTTTTGCTCGTTCGTATTGCTTCAAACTTTGCTCGGCAGTTCCTATATTCCGATATGCTTTTATGATGAGCGTCTTAATGGAATCATTTGGTGCGTTTGGATAGAAGGTGTTCCAGAGCGATAGGGCTTCTTCCCAAGTCTCAATGGCAGCCTCGTCTTGCATCGTGTTATACTGATTGACGCCAAGTTGATGGTGGAGCAAGGCTAGCGTATCGTTGTCTTTTGCCGTATGTTGAATGGATGTAGTTAGTACATCTATGGCTTGCTCCGCTAGTTGATCCTCTTGAAGCGCTTCGACTTTTTTTAATACTTGATATAGGTTCTGCTGCTGTGAGAAAGACAATACAGCAGCCAGCAGGCAACTCATGAGTGCTATACCAAAGCGATTGTACCTCTGGTGCATGGTGTGGTCTTTGTTGCACCATCGAATGTGATGCAAGTGTGTACTAGAATTCGATTAAGTTTGATTTTAGCAGCTAGCAACAGTAGGCTCAGCAATCCTAAGGGCTTACCGATCTAGTGGATTTAAATTCCAACCTTAGAAGGGAAGCCGCTTACATCATAAGTGCTTACAAGTCAGTACGATAAATTTACTTACAGGCGCACTTTTTTAATAATTATTAAGCATAATAAATACAGGCTAAACACTACCGGCTAATAGCCAACTGCTAATGATGCGAATAACGACTGTGTTTATTATGCTTAATAATTATTAAAAAAGTGCGCCTGTAAGTAAATTTATCGTACTGACTTGTAAGCACTTATGATGTAAGCGGCTTCCCT
>JBCDKV010000227.1:0-7302 GCA_038746215.1 Bacteroidota bacterium
CGTTGCATGTCTGTTAGGGAAAGATCGGAGTAATTGGCAGGAGGAATGAGCAAGTGTGCTTCAAAATCTTTCGCAGAAACAGTTACGCCTTCTAGCCGAAATTTTAGGGCATAGACTTCCTTTAGATTCCTTAGAGTCTGAGTTTTTTTTAGCTTAGAAATATTTTTTTGATGCACTCTGTATCGCACGAGTTTTTCCTCTAGACTGGTGGCTTTGTATGTCGCTAGTACTCGGACAAATAGATCATAATCTTCGGCAGTGTAAAAGTCCTCTCGATATGGAAATTGCTGGAGGACAGCCGTACGTACCATCATGCTAGGCTGCGCTAAAGGCGTGTAGAAAAAGGCTCTTAGCTTTAAGCTCTCGTCATCAAAGTAAGTGTAATATTGTAATGGAAATAGAAGGCTTCGCTGACCAAAAAATTCCATGTTCGTCCCTAGCAATGCGTAATCTGGATGCTCTTTAAAAAAGGCATATTGCTTTTCCAAACGTTGTGGCAATGCGATATCATCAGCGTCCATACGAGCGATGAAAGTACCGCTTGCGGCTGCTATCGCTCGGTTCATACTAGCTGATGGTCCTTGGTTCACTTCATTTTCGAGGAGTCGAATTCTGGAGTCTCGAAAACTTTTGATGATCTCTAGGCTTTCATCCGTCGAGCCGTCCTCTACGATAATCAACTCAAAGTCACTAAAGGTTTGTCCTAGTATGCTTTCTAAGCAAGCGGGCAAATATTTGGCTGCATTATAAACGGGCAGTAAGACGGAAATGGCAGGCTTAGTTTTCACTTCGAGTCATATTTTTCAGCAATAAACGTCTACTCAATTGATACAATCGAGCGACAATAGAATTCTTGGACAACAACTGATACAACATACGAATTTTGTCCCAAGTACTGGTACTGCGAAGTGTTTTAGGATGAAAAAATAGCCGCATAAACTTACGCCAGCTTAACTGCGAACTGATGGCTAGACTAAATTCTTTCCACAAGCGTAGCATTTCAGCTTCAAAAATTGTAGTACGAAATACAGCTCGCGCTTTATTCCAAGCAATCATTTGGTCGATATAACCCGATACCGCTGCTATGGGTAGGCTATGTATATTATCACGAAACCGACTTGTTTCTCCAAGTAAAGCATGAATATGAAAACTTTCTTCCGTGTACGGTATTTGATAATTTTCTAATGTCCGTTTAGCCAGTACACGATAAGCAGCTTTAATTTGTTGTTGCTTAGTCGCGTGTGTATTCGAAGCGTGAAAACGGTAGTACAGCAAAGGCTCCTCAATATTAGCCAGCAAATGTTCTTTCATACGCAACCACAATTCGTAGTCTTCAATGAACTGAAAATCAACATCATACAGAAAGGAACGCACGATTTCAGTACGTATCATGACACTAGGATGCAAAAAAGCGGTCTTAAATAATAGTCTTACCTGAATGGATTCGGATGATAATGGCAGTTGGGTAGCTTGCCTTTGCTGCCGATTTTGTTCATCTATTAAATAGGCATTGCTCCCAACTAAAGCCACCATTGAATGAGTCTGCAGAAACTGAATTTGACGCTCAAGACGATGTGGCATTGAAATATCATCGGCATCCATCCGAGCGATGTATTTTCCCTTGGCTTGCCGAATGCCTTCATTCAGTCGCGCTACAATACCTTCGTTTTTTTCCGCCTTCAGCAGTCTGATTCTTTTGTCTTCGTAAGATTCGATGATGGCAATGGTATCGTCTGTAGAAGCATCATCTAATACCAGTAACTCAAAATCCGAATAGCTTTGATTTAGAATACTTTCCACCGCAGTTCGTAAATATTTTGCGCCATTGAAAACGGGCAAAACAACCGAAATCAAGTCCTTTTTTGTCGCGTTGGTCGCTTGCATTCAAGTCGTTTTGTACAAGCCCAATCGAGCTAGTATCCATTTGATATCCAACTTTATCCGTCGCCATCTCTTGTCCCAATTACTGTCTTCTGTCCAAGAGGATGACCAATGATGAATGGTGTAGGTATTTTCGGTCAGCTTGGCATTTAAGGCACTTTCGGTGAAATGATACGGATAGAAATAGTACTGTGGAAAAATTTTCAAGCCCTCTACATATGGATGATCTTTTTGAAATCCGTACGATTCCAGTAGCTTAGTCGTTAACATAGGACTAGACAAATGTGCCTGTTCTGTACCATCAAAATTCTTCGATATAGCATCCAGCAACTCCGATACAAACCAGTGTCCTTGCTTCGCTCCTAACACGGCATTGTTTGCAATCAGTCGATCTACTTTTTCAAATTCTATTCCTAAAAAGCAGTTATACTTTAACAGAAGATCAAAGGATTTACGCACTTCCATATCAGTATCTAGATAAATACCACCTAGTTTTTTGAGCGCATACAAACGCATGTAATTAGAAACGTTTGCCCAATTTTTTTGTGCGTAAGCCGTATTCAAATATGGTACATCAGAAGGTAAGTTTTCTTCACTCCAAAGATGAAATTCGTACTGAGGCATCAAGACTTTCCAATTTTTTATGAAAGCTTGCTCCCGCCTCGGAATAGGCTTCGGTCCGTACCAACAATAATGTATTTTTTTAGGTATCATTCGCTCTGTGTACTCTTTTGCTTGTTCCTTAGAGCATGTTTGGAGTACTATCTTCCTGTAAACCAATATTTTCCGAACCTGACTTTGAAAATAATTGCTCGTTTATCTCAATAAAGTCGCTATTATTTTCTTCGCCAGAACCGTAAACTATTGATTTACAGTTCAATCCTACTCAAAACAAGCTCTTAGCTCCACTAACTCTTCTTACTACCTTAGTGGTTTGAATTCTACACGCTTCAAAAACTGAAAATGACTTTTATAAAAAGCCAAGCGCAAAGCTAAAGGTAATGGTGGAAACCAATAAGCAAAGTGCCAAAAAGATGTGCGAAAGGCAGCCCGCCATTCTGCTACGATCCAGAAATGTTGTTGCGGATTGAACTGTGTATGAATGCCCAGCAGATGATGGCAAGCCGTAATAACAGCGATGTACTCTTGTAGCCGAATCCGTTTTTTGCGTAGCAGATTGCCACTACTCACCGATAAGCTAGCCGTTGTTCTACGAAAATAACTTAAAAAATCGCTACAAAATGCAAGCTGTGTACGGTAGGCTAGCTGTACAAAAAAATACCAATCACCACAATAACGATAAGTCAACCAAGTCTGGATAGTCGCTTCGGACAGCTCATCATAAAGCGATTTTTTGAAAACCACTGCGCTGGCGTTGGGTAGGATAGAACGGAAACGTAGGTAGTCGCGGATTGCCAGTTTGCCGTCTTCGGTATGATTAGTTTTCCATTTTTCAGGAGCAAGTGGGTACGCCCAATCACAGATACCCGTCTGTTCACCTGCTGCGTCGATCAGATAGGCGTTGCAGTAGGCAATACCAATCGCTGTTTGCTCTAGCAAAGACAGCAATCGCTCTAAAAAGCGAATATCTGCTACATCATCACTTTCAGCGATCCAAATATACTGCCCTTTCGCAAGTTCCAAACCTTTTTGCCATTGATGAAAAGGACTACCACTATTGCGCTCATTTTTCAGCAAAACACTCACCTTCGGATGATTTGCATAGCTTTCTAAAATGGCTACGCTTTCATCGGTAGAGGCATCATCCAACAGAATCAGTTCAAAGTTTTGGTAGCTTTGCTTCAAGATACTCTCGATGCGTTCGGGCAAATAAGCCGCATGATTGTAGTTGGGAACAATGATAGAGACCAGACCACTTGTTTGCGCTGCCATTGTGCAATGATACTGCTATTTTGGGTTTCACAGTATAAAAATAACCACTTAAAAACCTGCCGCTTCAGCAATTTCGTTGGGAAATTTTTGAATACTTCTCATCTGAATATGCTTATAATAAGCTGCTGCCGCTTCTGATTGAATTTGGATTTTACCACTTCGAAGCGGTACGGTTGCTCCGTCTACTTTGTAACGTGCATTGCTCAGTGCATTGACAACCTTACCATTCACTACGTGTACAGCGCGATCACCTATTGTGTAGATTTCTAGTAGATTCCAAGCTCCATTGGGTTTTTCGTTATCCACTGAGCGAATAACCCGCCAAATATCAAATCCTTTACCGAAGGAAACGCTAAGGGTCTCTCCTTTCGGATCGAAAGTAGACAATCCTTTTTTGTCTGCTATCTGGTGTCCTTTGCTTTCTGCCATTGTTCCTGCTAAGGGAAAAAAATCGCCCATATCGCCTTCTTGTACTTGCATCTCCAGACAGCGCATCCAGACATTCCAGAATGCGCCGTGTTCTCCTGTGCAGTGATAAAGCAACCCATTGTCTCGTTTGGCATTCAGCCGAGGTGCCCACTTCTTTTCTCCCCATTTGAACATACAGCGAAGGTGATAATTTTCGTATTCCTTCTTGGTACTCAGCGCACCAAATATCTCACCCGTGATGTAGAGTTGCAGCTCACCCGTTTCGTCCTTTTGCACTTGGAAAACATTTTTTGGATCGTTGTTCAATCCTAGTGGTATCCCAGTTTTTCCATCGGAACTTTTAGGATGCTCAAATGCTAAATCTACGCTTTCGTGTGGCACGCCAATGAATTTTTCCCATGCACTCAAGTCTTCGTCTAGCAGATCAACCCAGTCATTTGCTTGCTGATTCAATTTTTGGCTACTATTACAAGCCAATAGGAGAACAGCAAGTAGGAGGAATAACAAGTGTTTATAGATCATGTATTTTCATATTTTGCTGAGGCTTATTTCGAGTGGGGTTCAAAAACTTCGTCTATGCTTACAGTTTATTCCCTTTGCGCTGTTGTAATGTTGGGGCTAGACTTGGTAAATTTCATAGGCCCGCAAGTTGAAAATCAATAATCGATGTTTGAAGTTTCCTAACTTCAAACCTATATCTACTCGTTTCCAAACGAGTGTAAGGCATCTTTTTTGTTAAAAATCAATTTGCGGGGCTAGAAAACTTATCAAGTCTTTAGAGAGTTTAACTACCAAACTCTAATTCTATCTTAAAAACATTAGCAATATCATTCATGCGCGCCGCTTCAGGCGTACGGATTTGCAAGGCATCTGTTTGCATTTCCCAGTCTACTGCTGTACCATCACTGACGAAAGTTACAGACTTAACGCTAGCATCGGAATGCTCACTTAAATGCTTAATGCTTAGTGCTTGCTGCGCATCGGGACGACCCAAAACAAAGGCATAAATTGTTTTGCCGTCTTTAGAACTTGTAAATCGAATATCGCTAGCACTGTATTGAATTGTTGCTGATTGTCCACCAAAATGTCCATCCTCTATAGCAGCACTGCCGTAGCCAAAAATATGATGAGTTCTCGTACCGTAAACGGCTTCGCCGTGCGTCTCCAACCACGCTCCTATTGCTGCTAATACGCTGCGTTGCTCGTCTGGAATAATGCCATCCGCTCGCGGCGAAACATTCAATAGAACAATTCCTTTTTTACTCCAAACATCAATCATGTTGCGGAGGAGCAAATCAGCGGTTTTGTAGGTTTGGTCACTGGTGTAGCTCCAAGAACGCTTGCTCAAGGTCACATCCGTCAGCCAATAATCAGGCGACATTTCCTTCATACCACCTTGTTCTATATCCAATATGCCAATATTTCTGGGAATGTCTTCTTGTTTATAAGCAACTAAAGTGGCTTGGTCACGCTTTGCGCCCGCATTGAATTGATGTGCTACCATTTTTTGACGATAGTTCTCTGGGATTCGATCCAACCATGAGTCAAACCAAATCATATCGGGCGCATAGTTGTCCACTACTTCCGTCACTTGATCCAGCCAGTAGTCGTGGAACTCGTCGGCAGGCATATTGCCATAAAGCAGGCGCAATTCGGGATCAGTGGAAGAGGTAGCGTAATCAGGGTGGTAAGGAAAATGGCTATCTTTGCCACCCCATTGGGTTGAATCTGCGGCGTAGCGTTGCAGTACTTTAGCGTGGTGGAAAGTAGCGATGGTTTTCATATCCGAAGCTTTTAGGGCTTGGAACAGTTCACCCAAAACATCTTGCTTTGGTCCTTTATCCTTAGCATTCCACGGATTGACTTCGCTGTCCCACATCGCAAAGCCATCGTGATGTTGTGCCACTGGTCCCGCAAATTTTGCACCTGCTTTTTTGAAGAGTGCCGCCCAGTCTTTCGCATCAAAATGTTCGGCGGTAAACATCGGAACGAAATCGTGATAATTGAACTCAGCAGGATTGCCATAGGTCGCTTCGTGATGTTCGTAGACACCTGCTCCCCAGCCTTTCAAACCTGCCGAACCTTTGGGAAAATACATCCAACGCGGATACCATTCTGTTTTGTAGGCAGGTACGCTATACGGTCCCCAATGAAAGTAAATACCCAATTTTGCATCTGCAAACCAATCGGGAGATTTATCGTGTTGGGCAAGGGACTCCCAATTGGCTTCGTAAGTGTTACTTTGTGCTTCTTCTTGTGTGGTCGTTGGCGTATTGCAAGCAAAAGTAATGAGTAGCAACAGGGTGCTAAGGCATCGAATTATGTTTTTCATATTTTTCGTTTTGTTTATGCACAATTGAATTTCGGGCGAGTTTGTAAGCAACGCTCAAAACAAGTTTTAGAGAAGTTCCTGAGATCATGCAACAAGTATACTCCTAATTATAACTAGCCAATAATGCGAATAACGACCGTAGAGATCTTATTTTTCTTGACATCTGACTCAGATATAGTTCAGGTCAATATCCGTAAATTGAGCAACAAGTATGCCCAGTAATTCTCTCAGGACGGAAACACAAATTTCAACTTATTTTTTTGGAGAAAAATAAGTTGAAATTTGTGTTTCCGTCCATAAAAACCTTTGGACATACTTGTTGCGCGATCTCAAACACTTTACTAAGTTTCAAAAGTTCGGTAAAGCTGTTACTTCTACAAAATGAAGTATTTTACCCGTTATTCGCATCAATAACAAAAAGCTGACTATCAAATCATCACCAATAAGCTGCGATCACTTTCTCCAAATGCGGATAATCCTGATCGGTTTCTTTCAAATCCGCTCGCATTCGCTTCAACTCCTCTTTCAGTTGACTAATAATATCTTGATATTCAGCATCTTCATAGCGATTGACTAGCTCTTGTGGATCTTTGCTCAAATCGTAAAATTCCCAAGCTTTTGGGGTTGATTCGATGGGATAAGATTCGTCTTTCCACCACATCGAACCACGCCCGTAGGCAGTCGTATCGTAATGTTCCGAATAATAATAGATGAGCTTATGATCTTTCGTCCGAATACCAAAATGGGCAGGTACGTCGTGGTGTACC
>JBCDKV010000228.1:0-7288 GCA_038746215.1 Bacteroidota bacterium
AGTGAAAGTCCAGTGGACTTTCAAGCGAATGACCCGCTAGCGGATGGGAAGCAAAGAAATTAAGTCTTGATTTTTTTGTTTCTTTTTGTATCAAGACAAAAAGAAAAGGCTGATTTTTGTCAAAATGTCCAGTAGTCTATTCACATAGAGATATATAGCTGTTACGACTTAATTTTCAGTAGATTACCCTAGCTTTCTTATTGCCTTAGTGGTTTGTTTCACCCTAATGACCAGTAGCCTAATTCACATCAAATCAGATCGTTTAAAATCCTGTTAATGAAATACTTAATATACTATACTTTATTTTTGCTAGTCATCTTTTCACTGGGTGCTTGCGAGAGCAAAGAAGATCAACCCGAATTTGATCGAACTGCTTTTTTAGAAAATTATGCTCAAAACATCATTCAACCTACCGCAGCAGCACTATTGAGTAATACGGAACAATTGGCGACTGCGATTAATGCTTTCGCAGCAAATCAAAGTGCCGAAAATTTAGAAACTGCCCAAGCGACTTGGGATGCTACCTATCGCGTTTGGATGCGTGCCAATTCCTTTAACTTTGGACCAGGTGGCAGTGAGCGACTTCGCAGAACAATCTTAGAGGAAATAGGAACATTTCCTGTAGATGTGGAGGACATAGAAGAGAAAATAGCTAGCGAAAACCCTGAATTTGATGACTCGAAGCGAAGGACTAGAGGCTTACTGGGATTGGAGTACTTGTTATTTGGCGAAACCGATAATGCTAACGTGCTAGCTGGATTCGATAAGCAGCGAATTGCTTATCTGCAACAACTTATGGATAAGCTCTTAGCACAGGTGCAAGCCTTCGATACTGCTTGGCAAGGCACATACGCAAATGAATTTATTACCAATGACGGAACGGATGTAAAAAGTGCTGCTGTTCAAATGTTTAGCGAGTTCATTAGGAGCTACGAGGCTATTCGAGATTTCAAACTAGGACAACCACTCGGTGTCATCGCAGGACAAACCAAAGCACGCCCCGAATATGTAGAAGCTCGTTTTAGTAAAAATTCCTTGGAATATGCTATCCTAAATTACCAAGCAATAGTGGATTTGTGGTACGGGCGAAAAGCAGATGGCACAGATGGCATTGGCTGGCAAGAGTACCTACTTTCTGTGGAAGGTGGTCAGGAATTAGTAGCCGATATTATCGCGCAATTTGAAAAAATTCAAGCTGCTATAGATAACTTACCCAAAGATAAAAGCTTGCAAACACTCGCAACCGAAGGAAACGAAGTAGTCATCAATTTTCAGGAGGAGCTGCAAGAGCTGTCCCGTTTTTTCAAAAGCGATATGAGTAGTTTGCTCAGTTTGGCGGTAACTTTCAGTATCATAGACGGCGACTAGCGAGCATGTTTTTTTGATTGACTAGTAGCTTCTAATTTATTTCTTCATATCTCTTGAGCAAATACCTTTCCAGCGCAACTATTTTGGGCAAGTTGGTACATAATTATACTGCCATCTATCCATTGGCTACTTTCCGTATGCTCTTTGGAATACTCATCATGTACAGTACCGCTAGATTTGCATCGGAAGGTTGGATTGCAGATCACTACGTCGAGCCACTTTTTCATTTCAAATACTATGGCTTTGCGTGGGTGCAAGCACTCGGCTCAATGGGTATGCACCTAGTTCACCTGCTGTTATTCGGTAGCGCATTATTCGTTACCTTAGGACTATTCTATCGCTGGGCTGCCGTTGTACTTTTCCTAACTTTCACCTATACCGAGCTGATTGATCTAACCTACTACCTCAACCACTACTACTTTGTCAGCTTGGTTTGTTTTTTACTCATTTTGTTACCAGCACATCGAGCTTTTTCTTTAGATGTTCGACTGAAAAAGGTGAGTTATTGCAATCAAGTACCTGCATGGACGATTAATAGTTTGAAGTTGATGATTGCGATTGTTTATATTTATGCAGGCTTGGCAAAAATCAATACCGCTTGGTTAATAGATGCGATGCCGCTGAAACTATGGTTGGCGGCGCACGATAAAATGCCCGTACTCGGTGGTTTGTTTGCGTGGGAATATACGCCCTATCTTTTCTCTTGGTTTGGTATGATTTACGATACAACCATCGTATTTTTTCTGCTGTATTCGCCCACTAGAAAGCTGGCTTTCGTTTCCGTTGTCATTTTTCACGCCTTGACAGGAATCTTATTTCAGATTGGTGTTTTTCCACTGGTTATGATCGCTACAGTCACGATCTTTTTTGATCCAAATTGGCATAAAAAATGCTTGGTTTGGATGGCTACAATATTAGATCAAACGCATTTGAACTATTTGCAACTAAAGCAGAAAATCGTACTGCCCATCCAAAAGCAACAACAACAAGCTATTTTATCTTTACTGCTGGTATTCTTCTGTTTACAATTGCTGTTTCCGTGGCGCTATAAATTATATGACAGCAATATTTTTTGGTCAGAAGAAGGCTATCGTTTCAGTTGGCGGGTGATGCTAATGGAAAAGTCAGGAGCAGCTACTTTTTATGTCCAAGATGGAAATACGGGCAGAGAAGGACGCGTCATCAATAGTAATTTCCTCAATAAACATCAAGAAAAACAAATGGCGATGCAGCCAGATATGATCCTACAATATGCCCATTTTCTAGGAGATTATTACCAAAAACAAGGTATCCAAAATCCAAAAGTCCGTGCAAAAGTGTACGTGACGCTAAATGGCGCAAAAAGTCGCTTGTTTTTTGATGAGCAATTGGATTTATTGCAAATTAAAGATGATTGGAGGAAAAGGTGGTGGATCAACGAGTACTAGGTGAGCCTATGCGTGTTTTTTATTTTTGACACGGATTGGACGGATTTAGTGTAGACCATATGCGATTAAATTTTTGTTTCCGTCCATAAAAACCTCGGTCATACTTGTTACGCGATCTCAAGAACTTTCTCGGAATTGTTCCGAGTGTTTACATCTAATTCAGATTCTAACTGGCTTGCTTGTTTAGCATTTGCTCTAAAGGTATTTTAGATTTTCTGAGTATCTTAAAAATGGCAAAAATTTCATCTGTGATGGCATCAAAAGATTGGCTTCTCATATATTTTTTATCTTCTAATAGCACAAAATAAAAGATATTACCTAGGCTATACATGCCATAAATAGGTATAGTGATGCCTATCGCTTCGTTAGCTTGTTGAGCAGCTACCATAGCAATGAGCAATTGCCCGTAGGGATCGTTACTGGTACCTTCCTCTGGCTTATATTCATGCAGGCAAAAGAAAGGCGTTTCGGGTATTTGTTCTCCTTTGGCAATCATAAAATCAACTTTACCAGAAGCAGTTGCTGTACCAACAGTTGCGCTAAGACTATGCTCTAGGAATGGATTGTACGGACCAACGTGAAAATCAACTAAGCGAATCAGTGGACCGAGGAAGAGGAATTTGATAGCGGCTTCATTCCAGTCGGGAGAGTAACGTTCCAGTTCTCGTCGCAATTGTTGTATTTCGCTTTGCTCGTACTCGGTGAGTTGGATATGCTCTACGCTCAGCCATTCATCCATACTCGGCATTTGGAATACCCTTTCAAGTCCGAAAGTGTCTTGTACTTCTTGTCTTTTCCAATGCTTAAAAGACTTCATGACTCCAGTATTTTATAAATGACGCGAATAGTGAGGAAAGTTATGGTTGTTATGCAAATGGAGCGAAGCTTTAATAAGCTTCAGAAATTCAGTAAAACTCCTGAAATCGTTCAACGAGTATACCTAAGGAGACTCATACAGTCCTTATTCGCATAAATAAAAAATGTATAGTCCTTAAACAACTTATTCAAATCAATAGATTAGTAAAACTGAAATTTTAGAAGCAAATATATAAGTCCAAAAATCATCATAATGAAAGGCTTTCCAAGCCTATTTTCTTATCAATAAAATCACAACAATGAGAAAAATACTCTTATTAGCATTATTATTCAGTGCTTTCTGGGCTTGCGATCCGCAAGAAGGTGGAGAGCAGCAAGAAGAAGAAAGCGCAGAAAAAATCGTCAATGTATACACGCATCGTCACTACGACGTAGACCAACAGCTATTCACACAATTTGAGGAGTCTACTGGCATTGAAGTGAATGTCGTAAATGCCAACGCAGATGAGCTTATTCAGAAAATGGAAACAGAGGGAGAAGCTTCTCCAGCGGATGTATTGATTACCGTAGACGCAGGACGTTTGGGACGTGCAAAAACCAAAGGTTTACTACAATCTATTGAATCGAAGACTTTGGAAGGCATCGTACCTGCGCACTTGATCGACGCTGATAAACAGTGGTTTGCGCTAACCAAACGTGCTAGAATCATTGCTTACGCCAAAGATCGCGTGCAGCCCAGTGAACTCTCCACTTACGAAGCTTTGGCAGGAAATCGTTGGGACGACAAAATCTTGATTCGCTCGTCTTCTAATATCTACAATCAGTCCTTGATGGCCTCCCTCATTGCTAATCTAGGAGAAGATGCCGCTAGAGATTGGGCGGAAGAAATCGTAGATAATATGGCGAGAGACCCACAGGGCAATGACCGCGACCAAGTGAAAGCAGTGGTGGCGGGCGAAGGTGATGTGGCAGTCGTCAATACTTACTATATTGGTAGGCTACTCAATTCTAAAGATGCAGAGGAGGTGAAAGCAGGCGAAGGTGTTGGTATTTTCTTCCCAAATCAGGATGGACGTGGTGCGCATGTCAACATCAGCGGAGCGGGCGTGGCGAAATATGCTCCTAATAAGGAAAATGCGATTAAATTCATTGAATTTTTAGTATCAAAAGAAGCACAGGAGGTCTTTGCGAAAGCCAATTACGAATACCCAGTCCACCCAGATGTAGAGCCAGCAGATTTGTTGAAATCTTGGGGCGAGTTTAAAGAAGATCAACTACCTTTGAGCAAGCTTGGAGAAAATAATAAATTAGCAAGCTTGGTGTTTGATGCGGCGGGTTGGCAGTAAGAGTGCTTGGTGATTTGATCATATGGTGATTTGGTAATGTGATTTATCAAATCACCTTTAGACCTGCTACTTTGTAAGGAATACTTAGCTGACTGTAAGATTTTTTCGATAGTTTTAGAGCTAGACTTGAAATATATCTGAGAAAGCTGATGAGATCGCTCAACAAGTATGCCCAAAGTTTTTTGTGGACGGAAACACAAGTTCTCAGTTATTTTTCCTGAGAAAATAACTGAGAACTTGTGTTTCCGTCCGAAGAGATTCCCTGAGCATACTTGTTGCTCAATTACCTTGTATTGACTCAGACTGTTTCCGAGTAAGATGTTAAGAGCTTGTTTGGAGTTTAGTAATTGGTCTGCAAATGGCTATTTTTCTGCTACTCAGCGTTAGAAAATTGCTCATTTATCCAGATAAAATCACACTTTTCTGCCTTGATTAGCAAAAAAATAACTCATTTTCGACTCAAAGACCAAATTCCAAACAAGCTCTAAGAAAAATAGGACGTCATAAATCTACTAAATAATTAAACAACTAAACAAACTACAACGCGACCTCAATCAATGGTCGATTTGGACGATTGGATTGACCTTATTTCTAGCAGTTCCTACCCTAGTCATCTTTGTAAAGCTATTCGTAGGAGCAGGAGAAAGCTGGGGACATTTTGTAGAATATTTATTACTGAAGTACTTGGGCAACTCGCTCTACTTAGCAGTAACCTGTAGTGTCCTGACTATTTTGTTAGGCGTAAGTTCGGCTTGGTGGAGTACTCGCTACGAATTTCCCTTGCGCAAGCCGCTGGAGTGGTTACTCATCCTACCTTTAGCCATTCCTTCCTACATCACCGCTTATGTCTATGCAGGCATTTTCGATTATGGTGGCTCACTGGAACTACTGTTCAACGCTTTATCTTTGGATGCGCCAAAAATACACATTATGAATATCCACGGCTTGGCGTTCATTTTGAGTATTTCCCTCTATCCTTATGTATATGTCGCTTGTCGTGCTTTCTTCTTACATCAATCTCAAAATCTCATCGAAGCGGCAGCGGTACTAGGCGGCAATAACAGGCGCAACTTCTTCAAACTCATCTTACCTATCGCACGTCCTGCCATCGTGGGCGGTGTCATTCTCGTTCTCATGGAAGTAATGAACGACTACGGCGCTGCTAAATACTATGGCGTTAATACGTTTACGACGGGCATTTTCAAAGCGTGGTTCGGCTACGAAGAAATAGAAACAGCCGTTTATTTAGCGGCTTTGCTACTGCTATTAATTTTCTCGCTCATCTTTTTAGAGCAATGGCAGCGCAGACGCAAAAAATTTACCAGCCAAAGCACCAGTAGGAAACCACTCAAAAGGATCAAGCTATCCCAACCGAAACAGTTCTTGGTATTATTTATCACAGCCTTACCTGCCGTTTTGGGTTTTCTAATTCCAGTGTTACAACTGCTATACTGGGCTTCGCTCACTTATGATATTGTCATTCGAGAAAGCTTCTTGACCATTGCCGCACAAAGCCTCTTTGTAGCGAGTATTGCAGCGATTGCTTGTGTTTCTTTTGCGCTGTTCCTACTATACGCCAGTCATTGGAATTACCTCAAAAACATCAAAAATCTATCCAAATTTGCGATCCTAGGTTATGCCATTCCAGGTGCAGTGATCGCAGTAGGTATCTACATACCGAGTCTGCAAATAGATCGCTGGCTCATGCGCATCTTTGGCGCACAAATCGGACTCATTCTGACAGGAACCGTTATTGCGCTGGTCTATGCTTACGTTATTCGCTTTCTAGCCGTAGCTTATAATCCCATTTCATCTGGGAGAGAAAAAATTCAACATGCCTTGGCAGAAGCCTCACATATACTAGGTAAAGGTAGATTTATCAGCTTTTTAAAGGTAGAATTTCCGTTACTAAAAACCGCTTTGTTTAGTGCGGTCATCCTCGTCTTCATTGACATTATGAAAGAACTACCGCTTACCCTTTTATTGAAACCTTATGATGTTCAAACCCTCGCTGTCAAAGCCTATGAGTACGCCAGCGACGAACGCATTATGGAAACTGCTTTACCCGCTTTGCTCATTATTTTGGTGGGCGTACTGCCCGTAGTATTTTTGAACCGTTTGGTAAGAACAGATTAGCTATTTACATTTAGGGCTGTATGAAGTCCTATCTTTCTTAGAGCTTGTTTGGAGCAGGATTGAACTGTAAATCAGTAGTTTACGGTTCTGGCGAAGAAAATAATAGCGACTTTATCGAGATGAACGAGCGATCCTTTAGGTAAATATTCAGTGAATATTTAAGCGAGAGAACCGCTTCGCGGATGGGTTAGCAGC
>JBCDKV010000229.1:0-7263 GCA_038746215.1 Bacteroidota bacterium
GGATAATTGACCACTTTTTTAACGCCGAGTAACGGAAAAAGAGCCGTTTGCAGACCGAGTATTAATTTCCAAACACGCTCGAAGATTAGAATTTAATTTAAACCTAGTGGATCGGTAAGCCGTAAGGAGTGCCGAGCCTACTGTGACTAGCTGCTCGGCAATCCTAAGGGCGTACCATTAGCCGATCAGTAGGCGTTTACAACCTTAGAATGGTAGCTATAAAATAATTTACTAAAAATCGAGCCCTAACAGCCATGTGTTTCTGTAAGACTATGTGTTAAAAATTCAAAATGTCCAGTAGTATCTTTTAGGCATACTTGTTGCGCGATCTTATGAACTACACTAAGAGCATGTTTGGAGCACTATTTTCCTATAAACCAACATTTTATGAACCTGACTGCATGAAAAATAAACTCCGTATCCGGATATGCAGTTAATTTTTCACCTTGTCAGAACCACGAACTGCTGATTTCTAGTTCAATCCTGCTCCAAACAAGCTCTAAGACTTATTCAGAATATTCTTCTTAGTGCCTTAGTGGTTTGTTCTATCCCAATGTGCTAAAAATTATCGTAGTACACATAGTCTTTTGTGATCAGTCCATTTTCGATTTCCATTATAGCGCATAGCGGCAGTGTAAAAGCGGTACCATCGGGCGCAGTCCCCATCGAAATAAATTCTACGATTACGTGTTGGTCTCCCGAAGGATAGATGTGTAAGACAGAATCTCTAACATCGGGTATCATTTGACTTAGTGCTGTGTACTGCGCAATCGTAGCTGCACGGGTTCTTTGGAACGTCCCAATGCCCAGTGAAGGGTCTTTAAAGGTTGCAACTTCGCTATACATACTCGCCATGCTTTCCCAATCGTGATCGTTGAAATGTCCGAAAAATTCATGGAAAAATGTTTCGTAATCAGCCGTTGTAGTTGAGTTACTTGGCAGTACAGTGCTATTGCAAGCACTCAATGAAATGAGAAGAAATAGATAGATTGTTTTCAAAATAATATTTTTATTGGGCGTGTACGAAGTCTTGTTTTTCTTAACATTTTACTCAAAAATAGCCTGAGTCAATGTCAGAAAATCGCTCAACAAGTATGCTTGGTAAATCTCTTCGGACGGAAACACAAGATTTTACTATTTTTCTCTAAAAAAAATAGTAAAATTTTGTGTTTCCGTCCATAAAAAACCTTCGAGCATACTTGTTGCGCGATCTCAGGAGCTTTACCAGCAGTTATTCCAAGTATTGCTTAAAACTTCGTACAAGCCTATATTTTTATTGTTAATAGTTGAATAAATTGCGCTAAGCACGACCCAATTGCTCCAAAACATAAGCTCGTCGAATGTCTTGATGAATTTGCGCCAAAGCTTGGGCAATGAGTTGTTTGGCATCTTCGGAGTCCTTCAAAATCTCAGCTTTCACTAAAGAGAAATAAAGATGATTGTTAGGTAGTTCTTGCTCAATATTCGCCAATAATTCCTCTGCTGCTGTCTTTCTATTTGCCTGACTTAGACAATAGCAAAGATTCAATTTCAGCATTGGAGAATTAGAAAAGGGTAACAGCAATTCGTAGAGTTGAATAATTTCATTCCAATATGAAATATCACGTTGTCCAGCGGTCATGTGTTTACTTGCAATCAAAGCTTCGAGATAGTATTTATTGAGGACAGGTGGTTGTTCCAAGTAGTGAAAACCCAATGTCAAGAGATCATCATTCCAATCTGATGCGCGTTGCTCAAAGAAAGCAACTAATTTCCCATCCTTGATCTTTGCTGGAATTCTAGCTAAGTGAAAACAAAAGAGCGATAGTAAATTTTTGCTGGACACTTGCCGAAATTCTTGTGTCAACATTTTGCCCAAAGCCAAGGCTTCCAAACACAAATCTTCGTTGACAATCAACTGTACTTTTTCACTAAAAGAATCGAAACCAATATTGAAAACGGCGTAAAGAATCTCTTCGACTAAAGCAATTTCCGCTTTTGCTACTTGCTCAAAAACCTCATCAAAAGAGGCATCGCGCAGTTCTTTACTTAGACTCGACTTCGCTCTAGCAATACTTTTGTAGATCGCATCTTGCGATAGTAAAGTACATTCACTGATTTCTTTGATGTGCAAACCAAAGATGTTTTTTAGAATGAAAAGTACCTTAACTTTAGGTGTGACTTGCTGAGATTTAGCGAGCAATAAGATCGTTTTCAATCGCAAGTCTTCGTTCAATGCTTCGGTTGTTGCTTCCATAGGCAATGATGTGGTTGCAGTAAGTCGCTCTTTTCGCCGCAGTTGATTCAATAGATCATTTCTAGCGACAATGTAGAGCCAGTTTTCCTGCTGATCAGGCATTTGATTCGGCTTCCAAGTTTTCAGTGCTTTGTAGAAAGCGTTTTGAATGGCATCCTCGATTTCACTCACATGGGCTGCGCCAAATTGACTGAACAGCGCAGCAAATAACTTTCCGTGATAAGTCCGAAAACTGGATGCAATGATCGAAGTCGTGCTATTCTTCATTGTGAAAGCTCATTGATATACTCCGTTCGGGATAAAAAAGTGTATTTTACGCTGTTGACATTTTTAAGCACAAATTATTACGTGTACTTTCAAATTTGGCGGCATCGAGCCTGCCAAATTTGATCAAGGTTTTTTAAGGACAAAGAAGCGATTCTCGCTTCTTTGTCCTTAAAAAACCTTGATTCGCTGAGGAGGTGTCGACCTCCTCCTCAGCGAAAACTTATCCCTAAATTTAGCAGTAAATGATGTGAACAAAGCCTATCTTTTTTCAAAAATGAAAGTACTTTTTTACCCCGTTTGCAGTATAAATTAGTCCAGAAAAAGTGGTTATTTTACGTAGCTGGTTCGTTCAAAAAATCAGTGCATAGCAGGACTACGGGCTTACTTTTTTGAACGGACTAGCTGCCAAAAGAATAATTTTAATGGTCGAAGTTATTATTGAGCTTCCACATAAGTCATAATGGGTCTAATTTCTGTTGTACCGCCCCAAAGATGACAAGGGCAGCCTTTCGCCAATTCCACTGCTTGCTCCAAATTTTCTGCTTGCAAATAGTAAAAGCCACCTATCATTTCTTTCACCTCCAAGAAAGTGCCATCCTTTACAATGCACGCTTTACCCGTAATTTTTACACTTTCTGCTTTCAAGGCTTCTCCTGCGATTAAATGTCCAGCAGTCCCGAGTTTTTCTGCCCACGCCATATGTGCGCTTACTAATTCTTCCATCTCTTTTGGGGACAGCTTTTGTAATTGTTCAGCATCTTCGTGCAAGAGCAATAAGTATTTTTTCATGTATCGTTTGTTTTTAAAAAATCAGCTTTTTTATGGCTGCATTTCCTGTTTTGTGAATCAATTTTTACCTAAAGACACTCAGTAGTATTAGTTTTGGACATTCTTTGAATTTTTTTTTGCAGTTTTTGAAAGCAAGATGAAAAATTTCATTTCTCATCTTGTTTTCAAGAATCATTTCTGTCCGAAGGTCACCCAAATTGCTGATTTTTCTGAAATAGAATTAGGGGTGTACGAAGTCTCATTTTTTTTAACAGAAACCAGTCAGAGTCAATGTAAGAGCTTGTTTGTAGCATTATTTTCCTGTAAACCAATATCTTATGAACTTGGCTTTGAAAATAATGGCTCATTTATCTCGATAAAATCTCAATTATTTTCTTCCCCAAAACCATAAGCTACTGATTTACAATTCAATCCTGCTCCAAACAAGCTCTAAGGAAATTGCGCAACAGGTATGCCCAGTAAGTCTCTTCGGACGGAAACACAAATTTTTTTAGAAAAATTTGTGTTTCCGTCCATAAAAAACCTCTAAGCATACTTGTTGCGCGATCTAAAGGGATTGACCAAGGCTTATTTCGAGCATTGCTAAAAGCTTCGTACGCCCCTGAATAAAAGTCAGCAATTTGAGAACTAAAGCGTCAACTACTTTTGCGATTCAGATAAACATGTCCGATTTTTGCGATATTAAAAGCAAGCAACCCATAAATTTCTAAATTTTCCACTTCTTCTTGTAACCATTCTCGCCGCAGACTCGTCTCACCACCAAATAGACGCAAAAGTGCATCTATATTAGGGATTGATTAAAACGACAAAATGATTGACACTTTGCCCAAAAAGATAAGCACTTTAAAAGATTGTTACTCATATACCTTGCAAAGCAATAATATATGGCTTAACCTACAAAATAGTGCATTTCGTCATAGATTCGCTCCCTTTCATCCAAAAAAAACAGCATAAACTAAAAATGCACCTACTTTTGAGATGTCTTTTTGAAGCGGTTGTACATTTGAAAAATAGTTTTACTCCTAACTAAAAGTCAATTACGGATTAGAACTGTACGAAGTCTCCGTTTTGTTAACGTTTGACTTAAAAACAGCCTGAGTCAATGCAAGAAATTCGCGCAACGAGTATGCTTAGTAATTCTCTTCAGATTATTGCTAAAAACTTCGTAAACGCCTAATTGCTAATCACCAACCACCTCAATAGATAGCACAAAGCACCCCTTTTCTACCAATCCGATTGTTGTAACATCCTTCCAATCCATTTTGTACAATAACATGATTATCAGTTAGTTGCTAAGTACCGTGCAGTACTTGGGCTAACAACCTATTATCTAATTTCTAAAAAGAAGTCACCCGATATGAAACATGCTGTTCTTACGATTTTATGCCTATTTGTTTTTGTTGCTGCCACTTTCGCCAAAGCCAATGGGGTGGTGAAAGGCAAAGTGCAAGACGAAAGCAACGAACCCATCGCCTACGCCAATGTGGTGCTTTACCAAGCTGCGGATAGCAGTATCGTGAAACTGGAATTGTCCGACGAAAATGGGGCATACCAGTTTACGAATTTAGCCGCCGATCAATACTACGTTCAAGTCAGTTTTGTAGGATTACCAACCCAAACGACGGCAGTATTTGATTTGGCGGATGGCGCAACTTTCAGCGTCCCAGCGGTGCAGATGCTCGCCGATGAAAACAAGCTGAGCGAAGTGACCGTCACTGCCCAGCGTCCGTTGCTGGAATTGAAGCCCGATATGATGGTGATGAATGTCGAAAATAGCCCAACCATGGTGGGTGATAATGCGCTCGAATTACTGCGGAAAGCACCAGGCGTGGTCGTCGATAATAACGAAAATGTGTCCTTATTGGGTAAAGCAGGCGTCTTGGTCTACATCGATGGCAAGCAATCTCCACTGGGCGGAGCAGATTTAGCGGCTTTCTTGAAAACGATGCAAGCCTCTGAGATTGAGTCGATTGAGATCATCACCAATCCTTCCTCTAAGTATGATGCACAGGGCAATGCAGGTATCATCAACATCAAATTGAAGCGCGCGGAAGGCATGGGATCTAATGCCAATCTGAGCTTGACCTATTCACAAGGGGAGCGTATGCGCTACAATGGTTCGATCAGTGGGAATCATCGCAATAAGATGATGAATGTCTTTGGCAATTACAGCCACAACTACGGTGAAAATGTAAATTTCAATGAATTTTACCGCGAACAATTTGGCAATGTATTTGACCAACGTGCGGATCAGTACAACCAATGGCGCAGCAACAACTTTCGCCTAGGTAGCGACTTTTTCTTGGGTAAACAGCATACCTTGGGTGTGCTAGTTAATGGTTTTATATCCGACAACCTCAATACAAGTGAGAGTGAGGCGGTCATTAGTAGATTGGGGAATAGTGCACCCGATAGCATATTGTTGGCGCAAAGCAATTCGGAGAGTGATCGAATGAACTTGAATTACAACATCAATTACCGCTTCGATAATGGAAAAGGGCGAAGCCTAAATATTGACGCAGACTATGGCGTATACGACATCCAACGCTCGGAAAATCAGCCGAATTTCTACGTTTCTCCTGATAATCAGGAGGTCATTTTGAGTCGCTCTATCGTCAATACGATTACACCAACTAACATTGATATTGCCACTTTCAAAGTAGACTACGAGCAGCCTGTTGGTGAGGGAAAACTGGGGGCAGGTATCAAAGCTTCCTACGTCGTGACAGATAATGATTTCGACTTTTTTGATGAAATCGACGGGCAAAATATTCTAAACAAAGCAGTGAGCAACCAATTTGAGTATACCGAAAATGTCAACGCCGCATATGCCAACTATTCGCAAAAGTTTGGGAAATTGGGGGTTTCAGCGGGCTTGCGTTTGGAGCAAACCAATTCGGAAGGCGATCTGACCAGCTTCGTCGAGACGGAAAACGATAATGTGAAGCGGAATTATTTAGATGTCTTTCCTTCTGGCGGCTTGACTTATGATTTGAACGAAAAAAATAGCTTCCGCTTAAATTACAGTCGCCGTATTAATCGTCCTTCTTATCAAGATTTGAATCCGTTCCGACAGCGTTTGGATGAATTGACTTTTGAGAAGGGTAATCCATTCTTGCAGCCAGAGTACACCAACAAAATTGAGCTGACGCACACCTTCATGTACGCCATCAACACCACTTTTGGCTTTGATCATACCCAAGACTTAGTGGCTCGTTTGACAGATGCCGAAACGGAGAAAAGTGCATTCATTACTTACGAAAACATAGCCGATCGTTATAGCTATAGCTTGAATGTGAGTGGGGCAGTACCGATCAAAGAATGGTGGTCAATTTATGCTAGTTTTACAGGTCTCCACCAAGTCAATCGAGGCGAGTTTGAGGACAATAAAACCATTGATTTAACAGTAACCACTTTTAACGCGTATGCACAATCGACTTTCCGTCTACCCAAAGATTTAGCTTTTGAAGTTTCTGGTTGGTACACCACGCCCTCTATCTGGGAAGGTGCATTCAAAATGGCATCAATGGGTGTTCTGAATGCGGGTATTTCTAAGCGCATATTGGATGGCAAAGGTTCTTTGAAATTCTCCGTCAACGATATTTTCAGAACGAATGTTTGGAGTGGCGTCAGCACTTTCGGTGATCTCTACATGGACATCCGAGGTGGATGGGACAGTCGTCGGGCGCAACTGAATTTCTCTTACCTATTCGGTGACAATAAAGTGAAAAGCCGTCGCAGAAAGACTGGTTTGGAAGCAGAATCTAGTCGGGTTAAGTCTTGATTGGCTGTTAGCTATTAGCTGTTGGCTGTGTTCAGTGAATAGCCGATAGCTAGTGTAAATTTCGTTTTCAAGAGTCCCTTCGGACAGAAATGATGTTGTTTTTTTTTTTTTTTTTCAAAAATAAAAAAAAAAAAAATAAATTCTTTGCAAAAGGGGCACCCCAAATGGTAATTTTTATTTAAATAAA
>JBCDKV010000230.1:0-7252 GCA_038746215.1 Bacteroidota bacterium
GTCTTTGATGATTTGGCTATCAACCACTTTCAAAGAAGGTGAACTCATAATATAGTCAATGCGAAGGAAAGGTAAATTGCCCGCGAAAGTAGAACCAATACCTTTGCCTTTGACCTGAAAATGATCGACCAAATCTTTAGTCAGCGTTTCGTAGGCATAAGACTGTGGAACGTCGTTGAAATCACCGCAAAGGATGACGGGATAAGGACTTTGTGCCATGTGCGCGGCTAAATTTTCCGCTTGTGTTGCCCTGACTTTTGCCATTTTGCGATAGCCCTCGAAGATGCGCTTGATCTTTTGCCAAGTTTCTTTTTCTCTGAACTTTTTTTCCTCCGCCACTTCATCTACGATGTCTGTAATCTGATTTGATTTGAGGTGCGTATTGTAGATGCGTACCATTTTACCATCTACTTCCACGTCGGCAAAGAGTGTACCGTTGCTGGAATTTACAAACTCCAAACTCTCGTAGTGCTTAATGGGATAAATGGAGGCAATGACCAATCGCCTGCTATCGGAATAGGCGAAATGGTATTTTTGCTGTTCGGAAGTTGTGATTTTTTGGAAATTGGGGGCGTAAAAAAATTCTTGGAGACAGATGATTTCGGCATCTTGTGCCGCCACGTAGGTTCTGAATGCTTTTTCGTCTCTTCCTACGGCATTCGGAAGTGGAAAATAATGTCCACTGCTGGCATTGAAGGTCATGATTTTTAGGCTAGCAACTTCGCGCTCATTCGTCCCACTCAAACCAAAATTTCGACTCAAAAAAGTCCAGCCCAGTAGTACGCAAACGAGAGAAAAGAGAAAATACCTTTTTCGTCTAATGCCCCAGTACAGTAAGAACAATAAATTAAGTAAAAGCAGGAAGGGATAAATTAGTCCGAGTGCTGAAATCCAACTGAATTGTTCGGGATGTAGGAAAGGAGATAGGTAGGACAGCAAGGTCACTATAATGAGTCCCTGATTCAGCCATTTCATCAATCGGGTGAAGAAGCGATCTTTGGCTTTAGTCGTAGCTTCCAAATCGCTTAGTCTTGTTTGCTGGCATTGAATAAATATTCTTTCTCTGCGGTCGAAAGGCTCTCGTAGCCCGAACGCTTAATCTTATCCAAAATAGCGTCCACTTTTTCCTGATGCGATAGGTCTTTTTCATCAGAAGCATTTCGGCTTCTACTTCTTCGGCTCGAACGATTTTGTGTAGCTTGCTTATTGGGATTTTTGTAGGCTACGTGCGGTTTCTTCCTAGTTTTTTGCTTCGGCTTTTTTTCGGGAGAAAACAATGCTTTGAAAAAATTAGTGATGCTGTCCATCACTGCATTGACAGGTACGGCTAAATCTGTTCCCTGCCGCAACATTAAGACAAATAACCAACCAAAAGCTGCTCCTCCTAAGTGAGCAATGCTACCACCTGCATTGGGCGAGAATTGAGCAATGGCAAAGACATCTAGCAATACAAATACCGCTGCGATGTACTTCAATTTCACCGAGCCAATGAATAGTAGATTCACATAGTAATTGGGTGCCGTAGTAGCCGCAGACGTGATGATTGCTAGCACAGCAGCCGAAGCCCCCAAGGCGTAAGAACCAATGGGTAAACCATCAACTTGTGCAGATAAAAAATAAGCCAATGCACCCGCCAAGCCACCTAGCAAATAGATCGGTAAAATACGTTGATTGCCTAGAAAATCTCCCGCAATCCGTCCAAACCAATAGAGCCAAAGCATATTGAAGAGGATGTGCATGAAACCAACGTGGAGGAACATGTGCGTGAAAATGACCCAAGGGTGGGTAAGGTTGTATAGAAAGCTATCCGACATGCTGAACCAGCGCTGAAAAGCCACGAAGCTTTCTCTAGCCGCTTCCGCATTTTCGGAACTAAAGAATAGGAATACCGATACAAAGCCCATCAGCACAAATACGGCCGCATTGACAATGATGATTTGTGTAATCATATTGCCATAGCTGAACTCTCGCTTTACATCTTCCCAAATTGATTGAAACATGATGGATTCTTTTGAATGTCGAATGAGGTCTTTATACTCCATTTAGGATAAAAAAGTACACTTTCTTTTTTGTTGATTTGTTTAATACTTTCAAGATCAACGCATTGTAGTTAAATGAACAATTAAACGACAAGTTGATCTAATCGCTTGATCTTATCTTCCGGAGTGCTAATTTTTATGAAATAAAATCTAGGGTGCAAGAAGTCCCAGTTTTACTAACATTTTACTTGAAAATAGACTGAGTCAATGCAAAGAATTCGCGCAACAAGTATGCTTGGTAATTCTCTTCGGACGGAAACACAAATTTCAGGCATACTTGTTGCGCGATCTCAATCGCTTTGCTAAAATTTTTTTCATACATCGCCAAAAACTTCGTACATCCCTAAAATAAAATTAGCAATCTGAAGACTAAAGTATCAATGATTTTTGCGATTTAGATAGGCATGTTAAATAAACCATTTAAACAAATCAACAAGCCTAGATATATTCTTTTGGCAGTATAACAGCTATCCGCCATCTTCTGTTTAGGTATAAGGGTTTCCATTTACCTCTTTCCATGATAATAGTGTCAAAAATCCAGCTATCGCACCGCCTAAGTGAGCAAAATGAGCGATTGGAGAATTGAAACTACTAAATCCAAGGAATACGTCTATCAAAATTAGCACAGGTACAAAGTATTTAGCTTTGATTGGGATGGGTAGAAAAAGTAGCATGAGTTCTGCGTTCGGGAATTTGACCGCAAAGGCAATCAACAAACCATAGATCGCACCCGATGCACCGACGGCTGGATAAGGTTCGCTGAATCCTAAGAAAATCATCGCTAAATGCAGAAAAGCAGAACCCGCTGCACTTATTAGATAGTAGATCAAAAACTTTTTAGGTCCCCAAATCGATTCTATGGTGCTACCAAACATGACTAGCGCGAACATATTGAATAAAATGTGCATCAAATCTCCGTGGGTGAAGAAATGGCTAATCAATTGGAAGGGTTTGAACGAGGGAAATGCGGGATAGTGCAATGCGAATAAGCTCTTCAACTCTGGATTGATGAAACCCGTGAGTACGAAGACAATCACATTGATAATCAATAGGCTTTTTACGACATCGGTCATTCTAAACATACGCCAATAATTTAGTTGCAGTTTTTTGTGATCCGTTTTAGGAATGAAAAAACAATAACTTCTAATTCTTGGAGCTGATCTTTTACTCCCAAATTTCATCAAAAAGCCTCACCGTAGCCCTGCTATACTTACGTTTTTTAATGAAATCTGGAAACAAAATCTCTAGCTCAAGAACCTGAACTTATTATTTCATCCTTCCTTCCTTTAATCTTTAAAACGTTTATTAAGTTCTTCCAGATCGAAACTTAAAAAACATTTTCGACCAGTGGGGCTTTTCATTGGTATTTCGCAGGCAAACAATTGATCAATTAGGAGTTCCATTTCGGTCGTACTAAGAGATTGTCCTCGTTTAATAGCTGCACTCACCGCCATAGATCGCGCAATGCTCTCGTGAAAATCCAGTTTGAGTTCTTGATTGCGTTTGAGTTGATCTAGCAGTTGCTCTATGACCACTTGCTCACTGGCACTTTCGTGAAATTCGGCTGGCACGCCGTGTACCACAAAACTACTGCCGCCAAAATGCTCTATATCGAAACCCAAACGTGCAATCTCTGGTAAGACTTCTTGTAATAAAGTCGCATCACCCAAAGAAAGTTGAATTGTCTGTGGAAATAATTTTTTCTGACTCGCATTCTGCCCTTCTGCGATCAGTTGCAAGTAACGTTCGTACAAAATACGCTCGTGTGCCGCTTGCTGGTCAATCAACCAAAAACCCGACTTAATCTGATTGACAATATAACGTTTGTGAATTTGATGAGGTTTTTTCTCTTCCCTAGAGAAACTCTTAGAGCTATCATCCAGTGTGTTCGTAGTGTCCGATATTTTACTCGGAATGGTCATTGCAGTGGGAATCTCTCCCTCTTCAAAAGGTACTTCTATATCGCTATCGCCTTCTGATTCGTAGAGCGACTGCCAATTGGCTAGGTTATTGCGCTGCCGTGCCATTTCCGCTTGCTCGTTTCTAGCTTGAAATTCGTCGGATGGTGTACTGCTGGATGCACTGCCTGATGAACGAATCGAGTCCGAAGTACTGGAGACCTGCTGCTGAGAGGCACGTTTTATATTTTCCCAAAAAATAGGATCTTGCTCGAAATCTAGCGTGGGCGTAACGCTGTGTTGTCCCAGTGCGTGTCTCGTGGTGACTTTGAGGTAGTTGTAAATCATTTTATCATCATCAAACTTGATCTCTTGCTTGGTTGGATGAACATTGATGTCTATACTTTGAGGATTCATTTCGATGAAGACAATATACAATGGATGCGTATCTTTGGGCAATAAGTCTTCGTAAGCACCCAAAATAGCATGATTGAGCCAGCCGCTTTTGATAAAACGCCCATTGACGAAAAAGAACTGTTCGCCACGAGTCTTTTTTGCGAACTCTGGTTTTCCGACGAAGCCATACATCCGAACCAAATCCGTTTCTTCGTTCAGTGGAACGAGTTTTTTATTGCTGCTGCCGCCGAGTAGATTGACGACTCGTTGCCGCAGATTACTTTTCGGTAAATGATAAACTTCCGTGCCATTGTGTCGTAAGGAAAAGAAAACATCGGGATGCGCCATGGCCACCCTCGTAAATTCATCATTGATGTGGCGCATTTCTACCGTATTGCTCTTCAAAAATTTGCGTCGAGCGGGTACATTGTAGAATAGATTTTTGACAGCTAGACTCGTTCCTGCCGCACATTGGCAGGCTTCCTGTTTTTTCAGAATAGAACCTTCAATACAAATGCGTGTACCAAGGTCGTTTTTTCGCTGTCGGGTTTTCAGTTCCACCTGAGCGATGGAAGCAATGGAAGCTAGTGCTTCGCCGCGAAAACCCATCGTGCGGATGGCGAATAGATCGTTGACGTGCCGAATTTTGGAGGTCGCATGACGTTCAAAGGATAGTCTAGCATCGGTTTCGGACATCCCACAGCCATCGTCCACCACTTGTATCAGTGTTTTTCCTGCATCTTTTACGATGAGTTGTACGGAGGTACTCCCTGCATCTACGGCATTTTCCAATAGCTCTTTTACCACCGAAGCGGGACGTTGGATGACCTCTCCTGCTGCAATCTGGTTAGCGATAGAATCGGGTAGTAGCTGAATCACATCAGCCATATTTGTTATTGTTGTTTAAAAGTATGATGATTTCTTCAAGGGTAAAAATACAAAGAATTCCAAATCTGCTGGTTCAAGCATCAAATTTTATTTTAGGGGTGTGCGAAGTCTCATTTTTCTTATTGCTTTGCTCGGATACAGTCCAGGGCAATGTCTAGGGCGATGTTCGAAAATAGCACAGCAAGTACGTTTAGTAAATTACTTCGGACGGAAACACAAATTATTTGAGCATACTTGTTGCGCGATCCCAATAGTTTCACTAGGACTTGTTTTTAGTGTTACTCAAAACTTTTTACACGCCTGATTTCATTTGACAGACCTGCTCAAAGTATGACCGCTGCTAAGCAATTTTCAAGCATTACACCACATTCATATGAACTATCCATCTTCGCAAATAGTTTACTAGTCCTACTGTACGCTCATCGACGCACAGCTAATTGAATCGAAAACATCTACAAGTTGAAGCAATTACAATATCTAAATCAATATTTTTGGCAGTATAAAAGACTCTTTGCGCTCGGTTCTTTATTCGTCATTCTCTCCAACTACTTTCGAGTTTTGCAGCCGCAAATGATTCGCCAAGCTTTTGATTTAGTAGTGGAAAACATTGGCTACTATCAGAAATTAGAGGGGTTTGCGACGCAGCAAGAGCTATTCAGCTTCATTGGTAAAATTCTCTTGTTTTTTGGCTTGTTGGTAGTGGGCTTAGCCTTATTGATGGGAATTTTTATGTATTTTATGCGCCAAACCATTATCGTTATGTCGCGCTTGATTGAATACGATCTACGGAAGACGGTCTTTGCGCATTATCAAGAACTGCACCAAGCATTTTATCGCAAAAATAATACGGGCGATTTGATGGCGCGCATCACCGAAGACGTAAATAAGGTTCGGATGTACCTCGGTCCGGCAATATTATATGGTATCAATTTAATATCGCTTTTTGTGCTAGTCATCTACTCCATGCTGCGGGTCAATGTAGAACTGACGCTCTATTCCCTCGCACCGCTACCCATACTTTCCATTTCCATTTACTATGTGAGTAACCTTATCAACAAAAAAAGTACTGTAATCCAGAAAAAACTAGCTGCCCTGAATAGTAATGCACAAGAAGTTTATTCTGGCATTCGAGTGGTTAAATCTTACGTGCAAGAAAAATTCATGGGACGCTTTTTTGCCGAGCAAAGCGAAGAATATCGGCAACATTCTTTGGGATTGGCCAAAATAGATGCGCTCTTTTTCCCAACCATGCTTTTGCTCATCGGGACGAGTACAGTTATCACCGTGCTGATTGGCGGTATCAAGGTCATCCAAGGGGTCATAACACCTGGGAATATCGCAGAGTTTGTGATTTATGTCAGCATGTTGACTTGGCCCGTGACGGCGATTGGGTGGATTGCCTCAATCATTCAGCAAGCCGCCGCTTCGCAAAAGCGTATCAACGAATTTTTGGAAACGCCCGTGGCTATTCATTCGGAGGCGACGGATACAAGTCCACTGGAGGGCAAAATTACGTTCGATCAGGTGAGTTTTCGTTATCCAGATACGGGGATTCTTGCCATTCAGAATATGAACTTGGAATTATTGCCAGGGCAAAAAATGGCGATTATTGGCAGAACGGGTTCTGGAAAAACGACGATTGCGGATTTAATCACGAGGATGTATGATGTCAGCGAAGGGAGCATCAAAATAGATGGTCGAGATTTACGCGAACACAATCTTTCCAATCTGCGGTATCGCATTGGCTACGTGCCACAAGATGTCTTTTTATTTTCGGATACGATTGCCCAAAACATTGCTTTTGGCAAACGAGATGCTTCGCAAGAGGAGATTGAACAATACGCCCAATATGCTTCTATTCATAACGAAATCAAGGACTTGCCAGAAGGTTATGAGACCTTAGTTGGTGAACGTGGCGTCACGCTGTCGGGTGGACAAAAGCAGCGGACTTCTATTGCTCGTGCTTTGATTAAACAACCCGATATTCTTATTTTAGATGATTGCCTTTCGGCGGTAGATACCAAGACCGAA
>JBCDKV010000231.1:0-7244 GCA_038746215.1 Bacteroidota bacterium
AATAATATGAAAAAAATATGCTTGCTTATTCCCTTTTGCCTCGTCTATATATTTACACAAGCCCAAGGCTACGACACCGCTTTTGGATTGCGCCTAGGCACGGAGTGGGGTGCGACCTTCAAACAACGCGTGGCTAAGCGTACCACGGGAGAGTTCATGGTACAACACAGCAATAAGCGCGAAGAAACGACCTTTACACTTTTGGGCGAACAGCACTTTCCCTTACTCGTTCGCAACTTCAATGTATACGGTGGAGCTGGCTTGCACGCTGGTTTTATCAGTAATCCAAATGATGATCCAGACTTAAAAAACCCAGTTGGTCTCACAATGATTGGAGGGGCGGAGCTGTCCGTTGGAAAAATCAATGTTTCTTGGGACATCAAACCCTCCGTAAATGTTGTTGGTGGGCAAAATAGGGTATACGCACACACAGGTGTTTCTGTACGCTATATTATCGACAAACGCGAGCTGATTCGCAAACGCAGTGATGGAGAAAAAGCACGTGCCAAGCGTAAGCGGGGCAGAGCAAAAGAGAAGCGTAAGAAAAAACGGGCTAAAGAGAAAGAAAAACGTAAAAAAACGGGTGGTATTAGGCTGCCGAAAATATCGCTATAAATTGGCAAGTAAATTAATCGCGCACAATCCCAAAACCAATGGTTTATTGAGATTGGTGGTTGAGACAAAAGACTTCCACAATCAATTCAATCCAGTGCCAGAACACCAACTGCTCACGATTGCTTGGAATAGAGGCCCTACGCAAGTGGTCTACACCGACAATGAGCAGCATGAGTTTCCGAACAATAGTGTGCTGGCACTCATGATTAATCAAGATTTTCGTTTCGAGCGACCCGAAACGGTCGTGGCTTGGCAGTTCAATCGCCAATTCTACTGCATCATCGACCACGACCAAGAAGTATCTTGCGTTGGTTTGCTGTTCTACGGTTCTGCTGGATTCCCTGCCATTCAATTGGATAAAGAGGAGGTGAGAAAAATAGATTTGTTGTATCAGGTTTTCTTGGATGAGTTTGAGGATCGCGACAATCTACAAGAAGATATGCTGCGGATGTTGCTCAAACGACTCATTATAAAGATCACTCGACTGTATAAAAAGCAGACCGATATTCAGCGTATTCCAGCCGAAGAACTGGATATTGTTCGACAGTTTAATCTGCTCATTGAAAAACACTACAAAAAATGGCATCAAGTACAAGATTACGCCGCCGAAATGAATAAATCCCCCAAAACACTTTCCAATCTATTTGCACAGTACAACGCTAAATCTCCACTGAAGGTGTTGCACGAGCGCATCATTTTGGAAGCCAAGAAGATGCTGCTCTACACTGATTTTTCGGTGAAAGAGATCGCTTTTGAACTGGGTTTCCAAGAAGTTCCACCTTTCAATCGGTTATTTAAGAAGATGACTAGTTTGAGTCCTTCTAAATTTAGAAAAGCGGTGAAAGTGTATCAATAGACTAAGGACTTGTTTCGAGCATTAGCAAAAATGCCATCCGTCTACAAAATTTATCAAAAAATCAAGTTATAATCCGCGAGTACTCCCAAAAAATAACTTACTTTTGCAGTCTAAAAAATCGTTTCTCGTTTATTCGGATGTAGAAATGATGCTTCAACTTACAGTGTTCTCGACGTACCTATCAACATTTCTTCTCCTCAGCAATTGCTCAAGTCATCTATTAAATTTAGTCTGTATGATTCATTTTACTCGATTATTGTGTTTTGCACTAATCTTTATCAGCATGAGTATGGCACATGCCCAAAACAGGGAAGCCGAACTCAAAGATACTTCCATCACGCAAGTTCGGAATGCGGTATTGTTTGAACTGCCTACCGTAGCTTTGACGGACGATGATCTCAGCGATGCCGATGCCAACCAAGACTTTTCGGGCTTACTCAACTCTGCCGATGATGTATTTTTGTCAGTAGCAGCTTTTCCATTCGGTGTGGCGCGTTTTAGAATGCGCGGTTACGATGCGGAAAACACGACGGCACTCATCAATGGCATTCCCATCAATGATTTGGATAATGGTCGTTTTTCTTTTGCGACTTTTGGTGGACTGAACGACGTGACTCGTCAGCGGCAAACGTTTTACGGCATCGGAGCGAATGATTATACCTTTGGTGGTATCGGTGGTGGTATACACATCAATACTTTTGCTTCTGATCAGTGGGAACAAACGCGAGTTTCCTATTCGGTTGCCAATAGAAGTTATCGCAATCGCCTCATGTTGACGCACTCTACAGGCATGTTGCCTAGTGGTTGGGCATTCAGTTTTTCTGCTTCTCGACGTTGGGCGCAAGAGGGCTACGTAGAAGGTACTTTTTATGATGCTTATTCCTACTTTGCCTCTGTTGATCGTAAAATTGGCAACAAACAGTTACTTAATTTGACCTTTTTCGGAGCAAGAAATCGAAGAGGAAAAACCAATTCTGCGATACAAGAAGTCTACGATCTGGCAGGTAGTAATTTTTATAATCCAAATTGGGGCTTCCAAGAAGGGAAAAAGCGCAATGCTAGAATAGGCGACACCCACAAGCCAATCGCCATTTTACAACACAAATGGGATATTTCCAGAAAAACCAGCCTAAATACAAGTGTTGCTTATCAGTTTGGGAAAGATGGTGGCACGGCATTGGATTGGTTCAATACTTCCGATCCCAGACCAGACTATTATCAGAAACTACCAAGTTTTGCCTCTAGCGAAGCCAGTAGAGATCGCATCACCCAAATATTCCAAGACAATCCAGAAAAGCTGCAATTGGATTGGGAACAATTCTACGACGTCAATCGAAATAATCTAGAAACCATCAATGGCGAAACAGGTAATTTCTCACAATACATCATTGAAGATCGCCGCTTCGACGCTCGAATCGCTACGTTCAATACAGTGTTGAATCATCAACTGACGGATCGTATTGCACTGACAGGTGGTGCGCTATATCAGCACTACACCAAAGAAAACTACAAAACGGTAGTGGATTTATTGGGAGGTGATTACTATTTGAATTGGGATCGTTTCGCCGAGCGAGATGCGCCAGGCGACGATCAGATCAAGCAGTTGGACATCAATAATCCAGATCGAATCCTACGGGAAGGCGATCGCTGGGGCTACGACTATGATTTGAATATCAGGAAAACACAAGCTTGGGGACAAACCAATATTAGCCTTTCTAAAATTGATCTGTTTGCTTCGGCTCGTGTCACCAATACCCAATTTTGGCGGACGGGTAATTTCAGAAGCGGACGTTTCCCAGAAAATTCTTTCGGGGATGCGGAAAGACAAAATTTCAATAATTTCAGCCTGAAAGCGGGTGCTACTTATAAATTGGATGGCAAAAACTTCCTGTATGCCAACGGTTTTTTGGGAACACGTGCGCCCTTTGCACGCTTTGCCTACCAAGCTCCTAGAACCCGCAACGATTTGGTGACGGACAACCTGATAAGTGAAAAAATAATGTCGGGAGAGGCAGGTTATATTCTGAAAGCACCAAAATTGAAGGCAAGAGCAAGCGTTTACTATGCGCGATTTGCCGATCAGATTCAGCAGTTGAGTTTCTACAACGATATTGCTCGACAGTTTGGCTATTTTGTCTACGAAGGCGTCAACAAACGACACGCTGGCACAGAGTTGGCTTTTGAATATCAGTTGCCTTATGGATTTGAACTTTCAGCCGCGACTTCACTCGGACAGTACTTGTACGATGGTCGTCCGACCTATAAAATTGTGCAGGACAACAATCGTTCCGTATTGGAAACGGGTACGCTTTACATCAATGAGTTTTTTGTGCCAGCCACACCACAAAGAGCAGGTACAGTCGGTTTGATGTACCGTTCTCCGAAGTATTGGTTCATTGCGGCGAATGCGAATTTCTTTGATCAAAATTATAGCGAGTTCAACCCGATTCGACGAACAGAACGCGCCGTGAAAGGACTTGACCCTGTAGAAAATGCCGACCTCATCGCAGAAATTACGGAGCAAGAGCAGTTACCTGCTGCCTTTACACTGGATGTTTTTGCCTACAAATCTATTAAGGTAAAAGACTATTTTGTCTACTTGAGCTTGGGTGTAAACAATATTTTGAATAACCAAGATTTCATTACAAGCGGACGCGAGCAATTGCGTATCAACGTACTTGATACGGGCGTTTTTGATGTCAACCGTTTTGAGCCACGCTATTTTTACGCTTACGGGCTGAATTATTTTGCAAATCTTAGCTTTAGATTCTAGATTGGGACTGTACGAAGTCCTGTTTTTCTTAACATTTTACGTAGCGCTTGTTTGGAGTAGCTCAAGTCAATGTCAGAAAATCGCGCAACAAGTATGCTGAGTAAATCTCTTCGGACGGAAACACAAATTTTTAGTTATTTTTTTTAGGAAAAATAACTGAAAATTTGTGTTTCCGTCCATAAAAAACCTTTGGGCATACTTGTTGCGCGATCTCAGGAGCTTTATCAGATTTATTTCAAACATTACTTAAAACTTCGTAAACGACTAACTCTAGCTCAATAAAGATAGACTGGGTGTAAGACTACTTAAATCTGTCCACTTATTTAATACACTGTAAACTAAATAACTTCGTTTTTTGACGGTCTCTTTTGAAATCTATCTGTGTTATTTTTTTGCAGGAATAACTCGTTATGCCAGAAAAAAATGCCTTGATATATTCCAAAATAGCCTCAGTCAAAAAAGCAAATAAATTTAATTTACAGTGTATTTAATACCATAAAAATTATGAAAATCATATTTTCCAAATACTTCCTCTTGTCCTGTCTCGCCATCTTAGTGATGGGTAGCTGTGTAGACCAAGAATTTGATGTGCCACCTTTAGAGGAAGAAAGCTTCACTTTTGAAAAGAATGCAAGCATTGCCGATCTAAAGAATGCGTTCGATCCACAGGGCACAGAATTTCAAATCATCGAATCCGATATTATCATCGAGGGGATCGTAACCGCAGATGATGAATCGGGCAATTTTTTCAAACGCATTGTCATACAAGATGAGACGGCAGGTATCGAAATTTTGATCAATGCGATTGGCTTGAATAATTTGTACCCTATCGGTCGGAGACTTCGTGTAAAATGCGCAGGGCTGCAAATGACCAATGGGACTGGTACGCTGCAATTGGGTGGCGAAACCTTTGATAGCAACGGCGACCTTCGCTTGGGCGGTATAGACGAAACTTCCTTGGATTTATTCATCGAAGCAGGCGCGAGAGGGGTTGATGTCAGCCCTAATGTTTCGACCATCAATCAACTGGGCGAGGACAACCTCAGTCAATTGGTTCGTTTAGAAGACGTTCAATTTGCGCAAGGCGATGCCGACGTCACCTACGCCGATGCAGAAGCCCAATTTTCCAGAAATCTGACGATAGAAGATTGCAGCGGTAACACTATCGTACTAAGATCTAGCGGTTTTGCTAGTTTCGCAGGAGATTTCACACCAACGGGTAAAGGAAGCCTAACGGGAATTTACAATGTCTTCTTGGGAACACCACAAATCTTTTTGCGAGACACCCGCGATGTAGATATGGAAGGATCGCGTTGCGACGTAGATATTGAAGTAGGCAACATTATCTCTTTCGACGATTTACGAGCTAAATACGATGACAATGGAGATGATTTCCAACAAGTCACCGAAGACATAGCTATCGAAGGGGTTGTAGTCGCAAATGATGAGGGCGGTAATTTCTTCAAGCATATGTATCTGCAAAACGATAGTGGACAAGGCATGCGCATCAATCTAAATATCACAGACATCGAAGATCGCTTTCCAATTGGTACGAAAGTAGCAGTCAATGCTAATGGTTTTTATCTAGGGCTAGTGCAAGGGCAATTGCAATTAGGCGATACTTTTACGTCTAATGGTGAACTGCGACTGGGCGGTATCAATAATAGCGATATTCCTAGAGCCGTAGCTATTTTGAGCAGTGGCAATGCGGTGGAAGCAGTGAAGATAGACATTCCCAATCTGAACAACAATCTTATTTCCGCCCTAGTCACTATCGACGAAGTACAATTTGGGAATGCTTCCGTAGGAGCAACACTAGCGGATGTCACGAACAACAGTTCCAGAAATTTGAATATCCAAGATTGCAATGGAAACACCGTGATTCTTAGAACCAGCAATTTTGCAGACTTTGCGGAGTTCAGAGCGACGGATACGAATGGTAGCATCACAGGCATATTGAGTGCTTTCAACGGTGATTATCAGCTGTTCATTAGAACCACCGACGATATTCAATTCAGCGACAGTCGCTGCGATGTGGAAGATGGCGGTGACGGTGGCGGCACTATGGATGATCCCGTCGATAACCTACAACTCGACTTTGAAAGTGCTACCAATAATGTAGATATAGCGATAGAAGGCTGGAAAAATATGGCTAAAGAAGGAACGCGAGTTTGGCGTGGCAAATCCTTTGGGGGCAGCACTTTTGCACAAAGCACCGCTTTCAATGATAACGCCGCTACGATGGAAAGTTGGCTCATCACACCTCCTATTAATCTGGACAATCCAAAAACTTTGAGCTTTGAAACCTCTCACGCTTTTCTAGTGAGTGGTCATCAGCCCTTCACCCTACTGATTTCTACGGATTTCAATGGTGAAAACGTGGATGCTGCGACTTGGACCACACTGGAAGCAACCATCGCAGATGCTAGCACCGCCAATGAAACCTGGGTGGCTTCGGGCGACATCGATTTGTCTAGCTTCGATGGTGTCGGTTACCTTGCTTTTCGCTACGAAGGCTCTGGACCTGATGGCAAAACGACCTCTTATCGCATAGATAATATTGTGTTGAAATAGCGTATAAGTGAGTAGGAAGATTTAAGAGCTTGTTTGGATTTTGGTCTTTGAGTCGAAAATGGGTTATTTTTTTGCTAATCAAGGCAGAAAAGTGTGATTTTATCTGGATAAATGAGCAATTTTCTAACACTGAGTAGCAGAAAAATAGCCATTCGCAGACCAATCACTAAACTCCAAACAAGCTCCAAGACCGCTTCGCTGTCGGAAGTCAGACACCAAGAGCAAGTAGTCAGACAAAATTGAGATTTAGACGTGTACGAGTTTTGAGCAATACTTGAAACAAGTCGTAGCAAAGCTCTTAAGATCGCGCAACAAGTATGCTCAAAGGTTTTTTGTGGACGGAAACACAAGTTCTCAGTTATTTTTCCTGAGAAAAATAACTGAGAACTTGTGTTTCCGTCCGAAGAGACTTATTGGGCATACTTG
>JBCDKV010000232.1:0-7243 GCA_038746215.1 Bacteroidota bacterium
CAAGTATGCTCAAAGGTTTTTTATGGACGGAAACACAAGTTCTTAGTTATTTTTCTCAGGAAAAACAACTGAGAACTTGTGTTTCCGTCCGAAGAAATTTACTAAGCATACTTGTTGCTCAATTTTCTTACATTGAACTAGGATGTTTCCGAGTAAAATGTCAACAAAACCGAGACCCCGCACAGCCTTAAATAAAAATTAGCAATTTGTAAAAAAAAGTTTCGACGACTTCCACGACTCAGATAAACATGTCGATTTTTGCAAATTTTATGCGTTTGAACCTTAATTTGACACTTGCGCTTGTCCCAAAAAAACACTTTCGCGATCAATGCTCTCACCGTTGAAAATGTATAATCTCCTTCAATTTTTCGATCCGATCTATGGTATATTTCGAGTACTTTGCGTGCTCAGTAGCTCGATACTTTTCGTAATAGCGTAAGGCTATGCTTTTATCCTTGTAGTACAAATCATAATTGTGTGCTAGATGAAACAAAAGTTCAGGATCGTTGCTGTACTCGTAGGCTTTTTCATATCGAGCGATAGCGTCTTTATACTGCTTTCGCTCCTCTGCGATACTTCCTAAATCAGCGTAATAAATGCCAACTTTCCTAGAAATACCTTTTTCGATAGCTTGCTCAAAATGCGCTACACTACGATCTAAAGAGTCCATTTGATGGTAAGCTACGCCCAAATAATGATGCGTGTGTTCGGTATCTTCTGCTCGTTCTACCATCGCATTCAGATGAAAGACGGCTTGATCCAAACTATCTACATAGAGATAGGCCACACCCAAAATCATCTGGTAATAATTGGTGGTATCGCCCTGTGCCATCGTTCGATTCACTGCGTCAATTACGCCCTCGTGTTCGCTCCTTTTTTTATGCAATCTCGCCTTAATTTGTAGCAATCTGATATTATTAGGATCGGTGTACATACCTTTTCGCAACATGTCTTCGGCGTATTCCAAATTATCCGTTCGCAGATAAATATCGCTAAGTTGCTGAATCACTTCAATATCTCTGGCATTCAATTGATGTGCCTTCAAGAAAGCACGAATACCCGAATACATATCTCCCAGTCGCGAATGCAGATAGGCTAATTTTTTGTAATAAAAACTATTGGTCGAATCCAATTGAATGAGTTGCTGGCGATAGGGCAAGGCTCGTTTGTAGTTACGTTCCAGTTCGTAAATTTCACTCAGGGAACTAATTGCAGTAATGTTAATCGAATCAAATTTGATGGTTTGCTGGTAATACATTTTAGCATCTGGATAGCGTCCCAATTTCGTATGACAATAGGCAATTGGGTTGATGTAGTCAATATTATCTTGTTCCCGAATGTAGCACTCGCTTAGTAACTTCAGCGCATCTTCAAATTGATAGCGTGCCATCGCTTCCAGTGCTTTCTGATATATTTTTGCTGTTGCATCAGGACTGGCAGTATCCGTAGATTCTTGCGCATAGAGGCAGGTACTGAATAGTAAAATCAGTAAGTACAATAGGTGTTTCATGACAGTTTAGTTTCGACTAGAAAAAAGACAGATGCAAGCGATCAATTCTCCAGACAAGCGATTTGCCTGTATGAATTCTACTTAGTAACGGACAAATAATAACTTCCCGATTTATGACGGCATCTTTTGTCCTGCTACTGTGTTGAAAAGCCTCGCTAGCCGAAAGGATGCCTACGTTTAACTCAGAAAAGGGAATCCTTGCATCCCTTTTGCTGAGTAGTAGCAGAACAAAACCTGCTCGGTCAAAATGAGGAACTTATTTTTTGTCCGTTACTTGCTCTTATTAGACAGATGAAATAAAACTAAACTTTGGTGGGTGAGTTGGAGTTATCGCAAGTAAACTGAGATATGTTTATCTGGATCTCAAAAGTAGTTGACACTGTAGTTTCAAATTGCTAATTTTTATTTAGGGTGTATGAAGTCTCATTTTTCTTAACATTTTGCTTGAAAACAGCCTGAGTAAATACAATGAAAGTGAGCAACAAGTATGCCCAGTAAGTTTCTTCGGACGGAAACACAAAGTTCCAGTTATTTTTCCTAAAAAAAATAACTGGAACTTTGTGTTTCCGTCCATAAAAAACCATTGGGCATACTTGTTGCGCGATCTTAGGCGCCTTACTAAGATTTATCTAAAAGATTACTCAGAACTTCGCAAACTTCTAATTTTAGAGTAAGAATATACACAAAAGAGGCAGGCTAAAATACAAAGTCATTTCATAGACATTTCCAGAAGCGATCGCAAGCAAGCTATTAGAAGTCTACTTGCGATGGCTGTGTAGATAAAGATCAAACAATTGTTACTCTGCTGCTTTATCTTCTGTTTTGACTGGCTTGTCCTTTTTCTTTTTAGGACGACTTTTACCATAAGAACCAATGTTGATTTTGCCCTTTTTGGTTCGTTTATCTCCTTTACCCATAATGATATTTTTTATTGATTTTGAAATGTAATTCTATGACCTTCTTAAAAAGAATCGCAAAGATAAGCAGACTTTACACATATAATAGTAAGGCACTCGCAAGAAAATTTTTTCGTTTATAATATTGATATGTTTATTTATTTAATTGATAATCATTGCCCCAAGAAAGTAAAATCAAGGGAATCTATGCAATAAACAGATCAACAATTCAACGAATAAACAAAGTTTAGCTCTTAACGATTGCCATATACAATAGAGCGCGCATAAATTTTGAGTTTTCGAATCTTGATGAAATTTACTGCACCGACAAATCACTGCATTTGTCTCTGGTACACCGCCAAATATTTTGCAATATACTTTCCAATGACATCGAACTCTAAATTGATGGTATCGCCAGCTTGGATCGTTTTGAAATTGGTGTGTTCGTAGGTGTAAGGGATGATAGCAACGGAAAACTCGTTATTGGCTGGCTCAACCAGCGTCAAACTTACCCCATTAATGCAAATAGAGCCTTTGTCGACCAGAATATGCGTCAAGGAAGGCGTATATTGAAATTTGTAATACCAACTTCCATCTACTGACCGAACTTCCAAACACTTACCCGTTCCATCCACGTGTCCTTGCACCATATGACCATCCAAACGAGCATCTGCTTTCATTGCTCTTTCCAAATTCACCAGAGTACCGACTTTCCAATCGCCTAGGTTACTTCGATCCAACGTTTCTTGTATAGCCGTGACAGTGTGGGTATCCGCTGTTTGCTGCACAACTGTCAAACAAACCCCGTTGTGCGCGATACTTTGATCTATTTTGAGTTGATCAGAAATATCAGATTGTATGGTGAAATGTACGTTTGTCCCTTCTTTTTCGATGGCTTTTACGTAGCCTAGTGCTTCAATAATTCCTGTAAACATTGTTTGAATTGAGTTGTGAATTGACCGCAATTTTAGACAAAAGATGCAACAGCAAATGGAGGATAGATGTTGATTAGATTTCGGGAAAAATACCATTTTTATCTGCCTGAGATTTGCAAATCATAGTAGCTTTGTGCGCTAAAACATAGCTATCTGAACGATATTTATAGGCATACTTTGAATAATTCTAGTGTCAGCTTCCTGAGATCGCGCAACAAGTATGCTCAGTAATTCCCTTCGGACGGAGACACAAATTTTCAGTTATTTTCCTAAAAAATAACTGAAAATTTGTGTCTCCGTCCATAAAAAACCTTTGGGCATACTTGTTGCGCAATTTCAGGAGCTTTACCAGTGTTCATCTCAAGCTTTGCTTAGAACTTCGTACACGCCTATTTGTCAACCATACGTTCAGACAACTGGCTAAAACATCAAAAACATATGGAAACGATAGCACGGAATACAGAACAGGAAATATTAGCGCAGTTAGAACAAGTGAAAGCTGCTAGCCGCCAACTCATACAGCTATCAGATGAAGACATCAACAACATCTTAAATCAGCTCGCGGTATTGACGATGGAACAGCAAGCTGATATTTTAGCTGCCAACCAAAAAGACCTAGATCGGATGGATACTGACGATCCGCTCTACGATCGCTTGCTACTCACACCCGAACGGCTAGCAAGTATTGCTGCTGATCTTAGAAAAGTGGCGCAACTGTCCAGTCCACTCCATCGAACGCTAGAGAGTCGAGCCTTGCCGAATGGACTACATTTGTCTAGGGTGAGTGTACCGCTCGGTGTCATCGGCATTGTCTACGAATCGCGCCCCAATGTGACCTTTGATGTGTTTGCCTTGACGCTGAAATCAGGTAATGCTAGTGTGCTGAAAGGGAGTCGCCATGCGCACCATTCCAATATCGCGATTCTGAAATTAATTCATCAAGCACTGTCTACTTACCAGCTCGAAAGTGCGTGCTATCTCATGCCCAGCGAACGAGAAGCTTTGCCTGTCATCTTGAATGCGGATCGACACATTGATCTCATCATTCCTCGCGGCGGACAAGGCTTGATACAGTTTGTGCGAAATCATGCGCGTGTCCCCGTCATCGAAACGGGCGCAGGCATTGTGCATACTTATTTTGACAAAAGTGGTGATTTGAAGCAGGGCAAAGCGATCATCGAAAATGCGAAAGCCAGACGGGTAAGTGTTTGTAATGCCTTGGATACCCTGCTCGTTCATCAAGATCGGATAACAGATTTGAATGAGCTGTTAGCAGCACTTGACAACACGCATCAGTGCGAAATTTTTGCGGATGAGATGGCTTATCAACAGCTTCGTGCTACTTATACGAAAGAACGCTTGCACTTGGCCAAGACCAAAGACTTCGGAACAGAATTTTTATCCATGAAAATGTCCGTGAAAACCGTCGACGGACTCGATGCAGCTTTGGAACACATCGCACAGCATAGCTCTAAACACAGTGAAGCCATCATTGCTACGGATCAAACGGTCGTAAATACCTTCCTGAAATCTGTAGACGCTGCGGTCGTTTACGCCAATACGTCCACCGCCTTCACCGATGGGTCGCAATTTGGATTGGGTGCAGAAATTGGTATTAGTACTCAAAAGCTACACGCTCGTGGTCCGATGGCTTTGCGCGAACTCACCAGTTATAAGTGGATGGTGCAAGGTGATGGGCAAATTAGAATGTAGGTGGTCTAAGCTCGACTTTAGCTATTAATGCGAATAACGAGTAAAATACTCCATTTTGTGGTAGTAATAGCTTAACTAAACTTTTTAAAACTTAATAAAGTACTTGAGATCGCACAACAAGTATGCCCAAAGGTTTTTTATGGACGGAAACACAAATTTCAACTTATTTTTTAGAGAAAAATAAGTTGAAATTTGTGTTTCCGTCCGAAGAGAATTACTAAGCATACTTGTTGCTCAATTTGCGGATATTGACCTGAACTATATCTGAGTCAAATGTCAAGAAAAATGAGATCTGTACAGTCGTTATTCGCATTATTAGCAGTTGGCTATTAGTCGATAGCGTTTAGTCCATAATTATTATGTTTATTTTTTCCCAGTAAAAAAGTGCGCGTGTAAGTAAATCTATCGTACTGATTTGTAAGCACTTACCATACAAGTCAACAGCTAATAGCAAAAGGCTAAAGTTGAGCTAAGTATACTGCAAACGGGGTAAAAAAGTGCTTTCATTTTTGAAAAAAGATAGGTTTTGTTCACATCATTTACCGCCAAATTTGAAAGTACACGTAATAGTTTGTGCTTAAAAATATCAACAGTATAAAATGCACTTTTTTATCCCGAACGGAGTATAGTCTTTCAAGCAAGTGGAATCGGAAGCCATTGTTTGCTTATTCCTTACCCAAATTTCTAATCCGCCAAATAGAAATCACCATTCTGAAAGGTAAAGTAGCGGCACTGATTGATCCTGCCACGCCAAAAAACAACATTTCTGTATAGATATACTTAGCCAAGCCTGGATTAGCTTCCGCTGCTCCGCCTGCTATGATATCATGCCATTCGTATTGATCGATGTAGGTTTGGAAGCGAACCACTTCCTGCACCAGTAAGAAAATAAAGATAGGAGCAGCGAGTATTAGCACCGCTTTCAGCCATTCCAATCGACTGAGAAAAGTTTGCTGAAGTAGAAAAATGTAACGTGTCAAGGTGATAAAAGTAACAATGAGAAAGACGTTGGGCCACAGGAAAAGGTACTGCCCTTCGGTGATGATCGGAAATAATATGCCCAATGTTACGAATGCTGTGATAATCCACCAACGGGATTCTAATGCTAATTTTCTGCTCATAGCTTATGCTGTTCTAAGAGAAAGCGTCTAGTTGCCAATATCCATACAAATGGATTAACAAATCGTTCAGTGATATTCGAGATTCATTAACGCAGGGTGGCATGATTTGCTCCTATACTTGCAGCGAATCAAAAATTAAACAATTATGAACAAATTGAAAATTAATTTACTGTGCCTCTCTTGCTTCTTTTTTGTGAGTCTGTACGCTCAAAATACGTACAATGCTACTCAGATCGACAAAGATGGAGAAAAGCACCTCATCGGGCTGAGCAATAGATCAGGGCTGCTACAAGCACCTTTTCAAGAATGGTTTAATACCAATTACGATGCTTACGAAATAGACCAAAAAATGCTAAAGAAATGCAAGGGTAAGCATAAATATTTGACCGTAAAGATATTCATGGGAACTTGGTGCGGAGACAGCAAAAGAGAAATCCCAATTTTCTACAAACTGATAGACGAAATGGGAATAGCAGAAGAACAAATCACTCTGGTCAATCTAGACCAAGCTAGTGATCGTTACAAACAAAGTCCAACGGGCGAAGAAAAAGGACTGAATATTCACAGAGTACCCACCTTCATCTTTTACCAAGACCAGACAGAAATAGGCCGTATCGTAGAATCTCCCGTCACAAATTTTGAGACAGACATAGCACAAATACTGAACGGTATGCCTACTGCACCTAATTACAAAGGCGTTATGATGCTGAATGAGATACTGAGCAGCGATACCGTCAATTTGTCGCAAGAACACCTACTTTCGATGGCGCGTCAAATTTATCGTGAGGTCAAAAATGATAAAGAACTTAACACTTACGGCTACGTCTTGAAAGCCAGACAGGAGCTAGATAAAGCCATCGCTGTCTTTGAAATCAATCGAATGATCCATCCCAAAGTAGCTAATGTATACGATAGCCTCGCGGAAGCCTATCTCGAAAAAGGCAACGAAGCAGCCGCACTCTTTTATTATAAAAAACTGGTCTCCATAGAGCCTGATAACGAAAATGCGCTCGCACAAATTAAGCGTATTGACTCGGATGCGCAGGAGGAAGAGTAGATTATATACTA
>JBCDKV010000233.1:0-7243 GCA_038746215.1 Bacteroidota bacterium
GCAGCTATTCCTGCTTGGGCAAAATATTTACAGGCTGCTATCATGGAAATGCGAGCAAGAGGTCATGCTGTCAAAGGCGTGAATGGTGCGTTGGATGGGAATATTCCGCTGGGAGCGGGTTTGTCCTCTTCTGCTGCTTTGTGTTGTGGCTTTATTCTTGGCGTTGCCCAACTGAATGATATTGAACTGAGCAAGGCAGAAATTGCTTTGATTGGGCAAGCGACCGAACATCGAGTGGGATTGAATTGTGGTATTATGGACCAGTTCTCGGTGATGTTTGGCAAAAAAGATCAGGTGATTGGATTGGATTGTCAGTCCATGGAAGTGAGTTATTCGCCGCTGGCATTAGATCAGTATCAATTGGTGGTTTTTAACTCCAATATCAAGCACGAACTCGCCGCCGATTCTGGTTATAACGACCGCCGAGCTTCTTGCGAACGGGTCGTACAAGTCGTACAGACGGAACAAGCCGATGTAAAAAGCTTGCGCGATATTGACGCCGCTACCATAGATCGGTTTCAATCGAAAATCAATCCAACCGACTACAAACGTGCCAAATACGTACTAAACGAAAATGAACGAGTACTTAGCACCATGACTGCTCTGAAAGCAGGTGATTGGGCAAGCGTCGGAGCGAATCTATACGCTTCCCACGCAGGGATGCAGCAGGAATATGAAATCACGGTATCCGAAATTGATCTTTTGGTTGATCTAACTAGAGACATAGATGCGGTGGTGGGCAGTCGGATGACGGGCGGTGGATTTGGAGGCTGTACGATTGCTTTCATTGAGCAATCGCAAAGCATCCCAGTCATCGAACACATCAGTCAGCAATATTTGAAGGAAACTGGTAAGGAAACTACCGCCTACGAGATTGGGATTGATGATGGAGTGAGGGTAGTAGGCAACAATTTATAAACTAATCGACAATAATGCTATCCGTAGTCATTCCGACCTATCATAGAAATGATTTATTGGCAGATTGCCTAGACCGCATTGCGCCCGATGTGCAGCAGTTGGGGGAACATTACGAAGTCATTGTCACCGACGATGGTCGAAAAACGACTGCCCAAGCAATGATGGCAGCCAACTATCCTTGGGCGACTTGGGTGGCAGGCCCACAGGCTGGTCCAGCTTCTAATCGCAACAATGGAGCTAAACGAGCCCAAGGAGAATGGATTGTCTTTTTGGACGACGATTGTCTGCCCGATGCGGATTTATTGCGTGCCTACCAAGCTGCTATTCGGCAATATCCTGACACTAAGGTTTTTGAGGGTAAAATTTACGCCGACCGTGAACAGCGTCGTTTCGATGAGGAATCGCCTATCAATTTGGATGGTGGTAAGCTGTGGTCTTGCAATTTCTGCATCAAAAAATCCGAATTTGAGCGACTAAACGGCTTCGATGAGAGTTTTCCTTTTGCTACGATGGAGGATATTGATTTCAAAATCCGATTGAAAGATGCGGGTAATGAGATTGTATTTACCGAATCGGCAGCGGTTTGCCATCCTTGGCGCAAAATCAAAGGTTGGGCGATGTACAAAAAACGCTATGCCAGCTACAAACATTTTATTAATAAATATCCCGAAAAAAAGAAGATGCACACGCCAGTTTCTAGGATCAAAATTTTGATTGGTCGTTTCATAGAAGGGCTGGGTAGTTTGGTCAAATATCGTTTTCGCGGTACAAGCAACTTTTTTTATCGCACTGCAATTGACGTCATGCTGATCTTCGTAAAGTAAACAAATGAAATCCATTATCTTCATCCACATCCCCAAAACCGCAGGTACCGCTTTCTACAATGCCGTGGCGAAAGGTATTGCTGCCTACACAATGGTGCGCCCGAAAGGTACGAAGCACTTCATCCTAAATCCTTGCCCCAAACCTGCCTTCGTGCGTGGACATATTCCCTACGGCTTCCATCAATACAAACCTTTCCACGCTTTCGATTATATTTCTTTCTTTCGCGATCCGATTAAAAGGGCAATTAGTCACTATTATTTCGTATTAGAAGCCAAGCGCGAAGATTATATTCATCCAGAATGGCAACGTCATCACGATACCCCGCTCAAAGACTTTTTCCTCAATGAACAGCCACGGGGTTTTGCTGATTTACAATCCAATTTACAGACGCGTATGTTGGCGGGTATGAACAAAGGTTTCAAACACAACATTAGCGATAAAAAAATGCTGGAACTAGCAAAATCTCACCTAGAGCATAAGGTCAAAGCCTTTGGCATACAAGAAGATTTTGAACGCTCGGTTGCACTTTTCGCTAAGACTTTTGGCTGGCAAACGACCATTGATATTGGACACAATTGGCAGAAAACTAAAAATAAACCACAAATCGACGAAGCAACAATGCGAAGCTTAGAAAATGCCCACCAATTGGATTTGGAGCTGTATGCGTTTGCAAAGAAAAGGTTTGAGCAATTGGTTTGAAGGCAGCGGATAAATATTTGATGACAAGCTATATTGGCGAAATAGGACCATACGGTTTACACTACTTGATATTTTGATGCCAAAGTATTCTTTTGAAGTGGAAGCGCAAGTGTCAAGTGCAAGTTCAAACGCGTACGACTTACAAAAATCCGCTCAATCTTGCTGAATCCATGTCAAGAAAAATGAAATGCCTGCGGTCAGTTTATCTTACCCCTAATCTCTGAGGATGTCTGGTAGCGTACTTTCAGATTGGCTCGGCAATCCTTAGGGCTTACCGATCCTAAACGTCCTGACTTTTGAGGGAAATAGATAGATTATCCAACATTGCACCGCTTCAAATTTTTAGCTAACCTATTCCCATCTTCCTGACTGAGGTTACTTAACAAGTCCTACTTTTCGTCTTCTGAATTTTCACATCATGCTCTATAAGTAATTGATTATCATCTATATATGTGTGATATTTGTAAGTACTCAATCTGTCAGAATCAGGATTTTTAGGATTACTAAGCACGTAGCCTTCCAAATGAGATGCTATGTGTCTTGTTTTGGGAAATCCCGTGAATCCTATCATCCTGTGAATCCTGATTCTGACAAAAAGTTAGGCGTATTGAGTACTTACCGAGATTTTTACTAGTACTTGAAATAGATTCCAGTGAAGTTCCTGAGATCGCGCAACAAGTATGCCTAAAAGGTTTTATGGACGGAAACACAAATTGTCAGTTATTTTTTTAAGAAAATAACTGACAATTTGTGTTTCCGTCCGAAGGGATTTACTGCGCATACTTGTTGACTATTTCCTAGTATTGACCTAAGCTACACTTGCATGAAATATTAAGGAAAATGGAACTTCGTATACTTCTCATTTACAGCAAAAAGTATTGACGGAAAACCGCCGTAAATATACCTTGAGACAGGTATAACTTTGCACTGTGTTTGAAGAAAAATCGCCGCTCTCTCTTGAAGAAGAGAAAATTGGTTTAGGCAGTCCAAGGGCTGTCTATTTCCAGAGCGGTTTGACAAGAAGGATACTTGGATAGAAGTCGCGTAAGTGAATAGGCGTACACGAATTCTTTAGCAACACTCAAAACAAATCCGAAGAGACTTATTGAGTATACCCGTTGCGCGACTTCAGAAGCTTTACTTTAGCCTTCTACACCAAATAGACTCAATCAATTCGGAAGTAGGAGTGGCAGATAACCGACAGAAAAATACCACAAAGCAGGTATAACTTTGCATCAGTATTCGAGAAAAAACTAAGAGCTTGTTGGGACATTGACCAACAAGCTCTTAATATCCCTATAGTTTGGAGTCAGGCGTCTATCCGTCTGGCTCTTTTTTTTCGCTAAAAACTAGTTTTGGCGGTAAACCGCCATTTTTGGTGCTATCAATGCCTTTACCTTTGTAACAGAAAAACTGAAACAGGGCTGATAGAGTCGTTAATAGCTGCTTGCTGATTCAGCCTTGAATATACTATGAAAACACCGCTCCCTGTATAACGTATACCCCCAATTAATCAAATTTTAAGTTCTAAACCAAAATGCATCAATTTAAATACACATTACTATGAAAAATATAGTTACTAAAAAAACTGCAATTGTGAAATACGCACCTTACAATTATTTAGAGAAAACTAGGGATGGAAACTATTCTTTGTCAACCATCATCTTTGTTGATGAGTACAATAGAGTAGTATTTAGAGACATCGTTTATCAGGAAGAGAAGACCTTATTAGTAGGACAGGTGAAACATGGTCTTTCTGGTAATGGAGGAAATATTGAACAGTTGACTGTTCTGAAAAGCTCCAATATCGTACCTACAAATACTTATGTGGAAGTCGTCATAGAAAATACTGACGGTAGTCTGCTTTTCAAATCAATAGATAGATATGAGGATGCAGATCCCACGCTATTGAGTCCACGTGCCGGACTAGCAGATAATTGTCCTCATCTTTTTATATCGAGTAGTGGTCGCATGATATATCCGAAAGTGGTATTTCCATTAAAGGACTACGAGTATAACGTAAATAAAAATGGGCGCATGGATATTAGTATTTCATCTTCTTGGAATACTTCTTTCAGATGTGAGGTCAAATTCGATAGGAAATTTGGACATAAAGAATTGTTTATCCCTGAACAACTCGATTCTGCAACACTGATGAATCCAAATGGGTACTTTGATGTAGAAATATCTGCTGAACTGATGAGAGGCTATTCAGAGGGTGGTAATAATGTGAATATAAATTCCTCATCTGCTGCTGGACCAATCAAGAAAAAGAAAGCCAAAAAGCGCAACATCATATAGATACAATTGGGAGGTTAAAGTAGGTAGCTCACATCCTAGAGCCTCCCAAACTACTACAGGTTTCAGCTTGTATCATTCACGCAACATATTGTTAAACTACAAGTGAATTTTAGTATCAATAAGGTTGAATCATAGAATATCTACTTCTTTACAAGATAGACACAGTAAACTAATAATAAAAGGAAAAGTTACCATTATACTGAAATGGTATTTCATATCGTTTTGTTATTTGCATAAATTCAGTGAATCCAGAATTATAAATCCAATTAATCTCAGAATTAAAAAACTGCAATGAGTAAGTACATCATTTTATTTTGTCTACTGATATTTACCATCGTTTCAAATGCCCAAAATATCCTAGTAGATTCCTTACAGAGGGAATCGATAGAGTTATTATATAACAAGTTAGAGCAAGCTGACAGTATTAATCAGAGAGCAACAGAAGTTGCTCTCAGGGAAAATTATCCGTTTGGCATATACAAAGGAAAAAGAATTGAATCTCTGATTGCTAGAGAGAACGGGAAATACCGAGAAGCAAAAATCGCTTTAGATGAAGCCGAAGAATTATCTATTGCGTTGAAAAATAATACAGAAAAGCTTGATTTGAAAGTTGATGCTATTGCCTTAAATTACAGGATGGGCGACTACAGTCTAGTAGTCAGTGAAAGCCTATCGCTGATTGGTCAGCTAGAGTTAGATAAAAATTTTGCATTGCTAGCAGAATTATACAACATACTTTCGAGTACCTACGATGACTTGGATGAGATGGATAAAGCGATTGAGTACAGCAAGCAGAGTGTAACTTATGCAGAGAAAAGTGGCAAAACATCTACCTATCTAAAGAGCTTATACAATTTAGCTAATAGATACTACTACCTTGATGATTTAGATAAAGCTATAAAACACTACCAAGAAGTCCTAGACCGCACCGAAGATGGATCGTACGAAGTATTTAGAGCGGGTTCTTTAGACGGTATTGGCATTTGTAACTTCGAGCTAAGAAATAATTCAGTGGCGAAAGAGTATTTGGAGAATGCCAAAATAGTTTATGAAAATATAGGCGACTCCATCAACTTGGTCTACACCCTGAGGTATTTAGGAATGATCGAAGATCAAGCAGGTGAATTTAAACAGGCTTTGGCTTATTACGAAAAGGCAGTTGAGCTACTAAAAGACAAAGGAAATCTGTTAGACGAATACGAAACTACCCAACAACTTATATATGCTTATAAGGAAGTTGGACAATACGATAAAGCTAGTGCGTATTTTGATCGACAATTAGAGTTATCTGACACTTTGTATAGCATTCGCCAAATGAAAGCGATAGAAGAGGCAGAAGCCAAATACGAAACAGAGAAGTTGAAAAGAGAAACCTTACAACTTCAAAAAGAAAAACTTCAGAGTCGTTATATCATTGCGGCACTGCTAGCAGTCACAGCAATACTACTCTTTCTGATTTACTTCTATCGACAAAATCAAAAGATACACGCCTTAGAAAAACAACAACTAGCATCAGAGCGAAGGCTGGAGCAACGCCAAATGGAATTAGAAAAAAGAGAACAACAAAGGGTCTACGAAGATAAAATCAATCGGGTATTCAAGGAGCAAGAAGAGAAGTTCATGCAGGCAATGGTGCGACAGGAAAAGCTGAACAAAGAAGCTTCCAACCAGTTACACGATGATGTAGGGAATAAACTATTATCTGTAGTTTGGTCGATGAATAACCATGTGGAAGAGCAAAAAAAAAACAATTTAGCATTCGAGTATCTAGAAACCACCGCAAAGCAGCTCAATAAGCTCTACGAAACCATCAGGGATGTCTCTCACAAAATGAATACCGATGAAATCAAAACAATTGGTATGATGTACGCTAATTCAAACGAAGCCGTGGGGATGTCGGATACCAAAGAATTAGTAGGGTCGGTCAAAGAATTGTACGAGCAAATATCAGGTCCATCTATACAGGCGAGTGTCTACACCAGTGGCGAAGTACGTCACCTAGATAGCCAAATCGAAATACAAGCCTATCGTATCATTCAAGAACTAACGGTAAACGTATTGAAACATGCATCAGCTAGTCGCTTGGAATTACAACTCACCTACCTAGAGAATGAACTCCAAATTACACTGGAAGATAATGGTGTCGGTATGGGAGAAGTCCAGCTGAAGACCAAGGGAATTGGGTTGAGAAATGTAGATGAAATTGTAGATGTACTAGAAGGCAGTTGGGAGATTGATAGTGAGCAAGGCAGTGGAACGACTGTCATGGTTGATCTACCGACTTTGATGAAGCAGGTTGCTTAGCTCGGCTTTAGCCATTAGTAGTTGGCTGTTAGCCTATAGCGTTTATACTCCGTTTGGGATAAAAAAGTGCATCTTGCTCCCTTCACATTTCTAAATACAATTCCCTTGGTCTTCAGCTGGACTTCTCCCATACCGACACCATTATCTTCCAGTGTAATTTGGAGTTCATTTTCTAAGTAGGTGAGTTGTAATTCCA
>JBCDKV010000234.1:0-7230 GCA_038746215.1 Bacteroidota bacterium
GTCGTTATTAGCATTAATTATAAATCAGTACTATAGATTTACTCACACTCCTGCTTTTTGACCAAGGGTGAATAATTCCACTATGTTCAAGTTACGCGATATTAGAGCATGTTTGGAGCATTATCTTCCTGTAAACCAGTATTTTCCGAACCTGACTTTGAAAATAATCCCTCGTTTATCCCGATAAAGTCGCTATTATTTTCTTTACCAGAACCATAAACTACTGATTTACAGTTCAATCCTGCTCCAAACAAGCTCTAGCCAATAGCTAAATGCCAACTGCTAATGGCTAAAGTCGAGCTTATGTAAGGGATAAAAATAGTTGACACCTTCGAACAAATATTGATTCGTTAGCTAGCCAACAGTCAATCGCTACTTAACCTGCCAACAATTTAATAACAAATACCAAAACCACGCTAACGACTAGTCCAAAGAACACTTTACCCAAATCAAAGAAGACCATACGTGCTGCCTGACGGGATATTTTGCGCTCCAAATTAAGGCGAATCGCTAATTCGCGCCCAGCCAATAGACCAATAAAGACCCAAGTGGTACTCATTGGGAGCTTACCTTCGAATAAGCCCAAATAGTTGTATTTGAAAATGTATAAAATTACGCCGTATATTAAATCGACAAAAGTGGCAGATCTGATGTCAGCGGTATTTGTTTTTTCGCGCACCACCTTTTGTACCGCACCACCTTTTGAATAGAAAATATAGGCAAGCAAACCCAGTAGGATGGCAACCGAAGCTATAAAACCTAGGGTATCCAACCCTTCACCGCCACGCAAGTAGATATATATATTTGCCAAATCCTGCGTCAGCCATTGAAACCACAGAAAACCCGTGGTGAGCCACTGAAATACCATCCATAGGCGTTCCCCACTTTTGGTCAGTGGGTTCTCCATGAATCGCTTTTCTGTCAAGCGAGTGATGGCTAAATAGATCACCGTCGCAGAAGCAAAAGCAATGATGTAGCCCATCATGGATTTCTGTATCATGCCTCCCAATTTGGTGCTCGTATCGAAAGTACTAGCAACCATAGCATTCAAATCGTTGGGAATGTCGCTAAGCGAGAAAAGCGTCAAAATCATAAAGGTGGTACTCACGGGAATGCCACTACGCGTGATACTCAATAGCACAATGGGCGGCAGCAAATAATACCAAGGATAGTCAGTCGGCATGGTAAATTTATCCAGCCGACCGTAGTCAATATCGTTATTGTAGTAACCATTAGTCAATGCTGCTAATAGAATACTAGCTGCAAATAGCCAAAGCACCCACCACGGCAACCGCTTTTCGTTGGAAGTTAGGAAAGTTCCTAGGGTCTGAATCACATCGTTTCCGACTACGGAATAAGCAGCTAGCGCAAATCCTAGCCACATCACGATAAGTGTTAAATCCATTTGTTGATCGTTTTCGGGCTGAAAATACTAAGGAAAAGTGATAAATTAGTTTTATGCTCGAATATTATCGTTTTAGAGCGTATGAGGATTACATATTTATACTGCAAACGGGATAAATTTGTGCATATGGTCGAATTGTAAAATTGTTCAATTGTCGAATTGATAGTGACGTGCTGTACCATTAGCAGGCTCTGCTAATGGTAGGATAGGAACAATCAATTCAACATTTTTTCATTTCAACAATTCTATAAAGTACTCAAAATAAAAATGCACTTTTTTATCCCAAACGCATTATAACAATAAGTTAAACTAACAAACCAATTTCTGCCTCTGTCACGTGAATCGTACGAATATGCGTAGTTCGTTCTTTAATGTCATTCCCTGCGTTTTCCAAACGCAAAACACCTCTTGGACAAACGGCAGCACAAACCCCGCAACCGACACAAGAAGTCCGCAGAATATCCTGTCCTCTCTGCGCATAAGCACGCACATCTATGCCCATTTCGCAATAAGTGGAGCAATTGCCACAAGAGATACACTGCCCGCCATTGGTGGTGATGCGGAAACGCGACTGAAAACGCTGTACTAAACCTAGATAAGCAGCTAGCGGACAACCAAATCTACACCAAACTCGATTGCCCATCAGTGGATAAAAGCCAGTACCGACTACCCCTGAAAAGGCAGAACCGATGAAAAAGCCGTACCAAGATCTGACCGTATCGCTATTCATAAATAAGACGTTGTAGTTTCCTGAAAAATAGGTGTACAGTACCATAACAGTCATCACCACGGCTGAGACGAGTACGCCGTGAATGATCCAACGTTCAAACTTCCAAGCGCGTAAGCTTTTGTCGGATAGTTGTCGATAAGGATCGCCTAGGGTTTCTGCCAATCCACCACAACCACAAACCCATGAACAATACCAGCGTTTGCCAAAAAAATAGGTGAACAATGGTACGCCAATGATGATGAGGACGATACCCCAGACTAGCATAAAGATGCCAATGCCGCCCCCATTGATGAGGGAATCTAAATTGTAGTTAAAGAAAAAATCGTAGTCGAGCGGCCAAATATTCTTAAAGTCGAAATAGGGTTGGTTCAGACGCACAAGTATTTCTGGAATGACAAAAGCAAAGGCAGTCTGGAAAAACATGACCGAACAGGTTCTGACGATCTGATATTTGTTGTGCCGATATTTAGCAATCATCCTAACGCCCATTACAACAACAATCACGGTGTATAGCAGACCATACAAAAACCATTGACTAGCAGGATTGCCGCTCATAAATCGACTCACGGGATCGACAATAGCCACCCAATTACTGATGTAGGCAGGTGACCAATATAGCAGTACATAGAATCCAATCAGATAGACACCAGTGATGACTCCCAACCACGCAGTTGTTTCGGGAGAAGCAGATTTGGCTGGACTTTTAGCTTTTTGTCCTTCGCGGAAAAAGACTAAATAGATGATGAGTCCAATAATGAATAAGGAGAACAGCGGCCAGAAAAAATTGCCGATGTAGAAGAAGCCGTAGACCAAGACCCCTACAATCGTTGCCCCCAAAAAAGCAGATCGCCAGTTCAATTCCAAGCCACGCGTCATGGCACTTTGGTAAATTTGGTTGTGTTTGATGCCAGGAACGGTAAAGAACTGTGGAATAATGTAGAACAGTCCGCCAATGATACCCAGTCCAAAAGTCAGAAATAAGAAAAGTCCTTTGTTCTCAGGCACTATACCATAAGCTGTATTTTTAACTGCACTGCCTACATAATCTTTGATAACCCAATCGCCCATACGAAAATCCCATTCGCCTACGCCTTCAGGAATTTCTTGTTCTTTCAAATTAGCCTGCGCACTTTTTAGCACCTCTTTGTAATCGCTAATAAACCCAATGTTGGCATTGTATTCTTTGCCCAATATGCCACTGCTTTCCGCCGCTGCCAACACTGCCTTTTTATGGTATTCATTGCTAATTTCTATGCTATCTGTTGTCAGTTGGTATTTACTCAGTCCTAATGATAAAGTAAAAATGCTCAGCGCAATGACAAAAATGCTCAATCCAATATTTTGTAAAATCGCCATCTGTATGTAAATATTCTTATTAGTTTGTGGTTAGGTATCCAAAAAGCCTTAGACGCCTAATTCATAAAAGCCACAACATCATCCAAAACCCTTGCTGTTCTCAATATTCTAAAATGTCCCGTACTTTCTATTTCCTTGATCTGACAATTTTTCCAGCTAGCACAAACCCTTCGGGACTGCGCAATGGAAATCACGCGATCATCTTTGTCGTGAATAATTAGTGCTTTGCGTACATTAGCAGTTTGCACAAAATTGCTGACACTCAAAGTACTTGCATCAATCCCTTGTTCTGCTTCCAACCGCTCAATTAGTAGACGCTTTACCTTTTCTGTGATGCCAACCGAAGCTGCTAATTCATCCACTCGCTGCGAAAACTGATCTGGTGTTGTAAGCAATACGTATCTATCTATTTCAATATCTGGATGCCTCGATAAAGCGTAAGTGGTCGGAACTCCTCCAAATGAGTGACTGACCAGTTTCTTGCATCGGTGTTCTTGGAGGATGGCTTCCACGACGCTCCCGAATTCAAATAGACTGGTTTTTCCTTTGCTACTAAAGCCGTGCGAAGGTCCGTCAAAAGCAATGACTTGATAGCTGTTGGCTAACAGTTTTTGGATGAGATCGGCGAAATTACCTGCTTGTCCTTCCCAGCCGTGTACCAGCAGTATTTTTTCATCTTCTGCCGCTCCCCATCTGTACATTCGTATATCAAAACTCCCGAATTGCATATCCCACTGCGCTGCTTCCTCCAAAACCACTAACTCATGGGCTCTCAACTTTCTCATCTGCGGACTGGTCAGCTTGTTGTACGCTATGTTTGCCATTGCTTTTGGGAACATGTGGGATAAAAATCTCACCATTTGCTGTTTCATGATCTATGGATTTCCAAGTCTGTTCTGGTACTGCCATCTTTTTGCGCTCAAACCTACCCATACGGAAGCGTGCTTGCTTCAAAAATTTAATCGCTCCTTTCAGTCCTCGCTTCGTTCGTAATCGAATCTTTCGATCCATTTTTTCATTATACACCTGTATCACCTCTTTTTCGTACGCATTGTAAAACTCTGGATCGAAATTAGCCAATCCTAGATTTTGTAGCACCGATTCAATATGAGTCATCTGCATGATCCATTGTTCACATACTTCGTGGCGGTAGCGCACGCCCATTAGGTTGAAACCCGTGACCGACATACTCATTTTATCGAAATTGATTCGGATACTTTTCTTGCCATCGGGATGCTCCCAATAAATCGTATCTTGGTGGTCGGGAACGTGAGCGGGCATGTCTCCGTAGACTTGATATTCAATGTCTAGAAACTTAGCAGAATTGAACCAAATGCCAGGATGATATTCAACTGGTTTGTCACAAATATTGTAAGCACAGACCTCTCCTGCCATGCGTCCAGTGTACCAAATAGCCTCTATACCACGTCTGCCATCGTCTGGTTCGCGCTGCTCGGAGCAGTCACCAATAGCATACACATCTGGGATGTTTGTCTCTAAATGGTTGTTGACCAAAATTCCCCGATTTGTTTCTAATTTCGTACCTTTCAAAAAATCTATGTTCGGATGTACACCTGCCGTCAGTCCGACGTAGCCACATTCGATGCGTTCTTCGTCCTTCGTGTAAACTGCACAAGCATTCCCTTCGCCATCGTCTTCGATGCGATCCATCTCCGTGGAAAGTCTTAAATCAATGTGATGTTCTTTGATGTGACGATTAATCATAGCAGATTCTTCGGGAGGGATCACTCTATTCCAAAAGCTCTTTTCTCGTACTAAAAAAGTGACTGGAATATCTCGACTCGCAAACATTTCTGCCATTTCGATACCAATGAGACCGCCACCGACGATGACGGCGCGCTCAAGTCCTTCACTTCCTGCTTCCATCGCTTCTAGGTCTTGCAAACTATACAAGCCACCTACCCGATTCAGGTCTTGTCCTGGCCAGCCAAACTTATTAGGCGTCGAACCCGTTGCCAATATTAGCTTATCGTAGGCTTGGTTGCTGCCGTTGCTGAAATGAAGGGTTTTGTTGTCGAAGTCGATCTTTTCGACATGTGCTTTGAGCAAATCAATACGATTTTTCTCCCAAAACCAAGGCTCGTAGGGCTGCGTATCTACCTGTCGCATATGTCCCATGTAAATGTACATGAGTGCCGTGCGAGAGAAGAAATAATCCGATTCAGAAGAGATCAGCGTGATGTTGTGATTGCTCAGTTTACGAATATAGCGCGCAGCCGTTGTGCCAGCAATCCCGTTTCCAATGATTGCAATATTCATTTGTTTACGAGTTTAAGTAACGGACAAATAATAACTTCCCGATTTATGACGGCATCTTTTGTCCTGCTACTGTGTTAAAAAGCCTCGCTAGCCAAAAGGATGCCTACGTTTAACTCAGAAAAGGGAACCCTCGCATCCCTTTTGCTGAGTAGTAGCAGAACAAAACCTGCTCGGTCAAAATGAGAAACTTATTTTTTGTCCGTTACTAAGTAACGATTTGGAGTTCTGTATTTTTTGGCAAGGAGCTTCAATATAATTAATTTCTATAATTGATGTTTGGAGAACGCTTGAAATCATACAAAAGATTGTCGACCGTAGGACAAGCAAGCAGTAGATTTGTCGGGATTTTGATAGTTTTGGCATAAAAGATAAAACAAAGAAGTAAAATTGAAGGATTACATTTTAGCCATTGATATTGGCACTACAAGTACCAAAGTGGTTGCTTTTTCCAAGACAGGCGAACTTTTGCACCGAGCCAATGCGGGCTACCCTATTCTACATCCAAAACCTACTCATCAGGAACAAGCTCCCGATGCTATCTATCAAGCTCTAATGAAGGCTAGCAAGGAAGTGATTGCGTCTTGCGAGCGGACACCGATAGCCATTGTTTTCAGTAGTGCGATGCACAGCCTGATCGCAGTAGACAAAGAAGGGGAATTGCTCACCAACAGCATCATCTGGGCAGACGGACGAAGTCAGGATTATGCTGATGCTTTAAGGAATACGGAACTAGGAAAGGATATTTACGAACGAACGGGAACACCCATTCACCCCATGTCGCTACTTTGCAAAATAGCATGGCTACGCGATCACGAGTCAGCTATTTTTGAGCGAACGGCGTATTTTATTTCCATCAAGGCTTATGTATTGTATCGTTGGTTTGGGCGTTTTGTAATTGACGAATCTATTGCTTCGGCAACGGGACTTTTTGATGTTCACGAGCGAAAATGGTACGAAGCTGCACTGGATTATTGTGACATTACTTCCGATCAACTTGCTGAGGTAGTCTCTACTAAATACGTCTTAGAAGACTTAAAGCAGTCCGTTGCGGAAGAGCTACAAATTCCTCAAGATACGCCTATTATTATTGGTGCTAGCGATGGTTGTCTGGCGAACCTAGGAGCAGGAATTACCGAAATAGGAAAAGCTGTGATGAGTATCGGTACTAGCGCAGCGATTAGGATGACGCATCACACGCCTATTCCTGATGTAGATACGCAATTGTTTAACTATATTTTGGATGAAAAGCATTATGTGATTGGTGGCCCAAGCAATAATGGTGGTGTCGTCTACGAGTGGTTTCAAGAGACTTTTGGAACGATTGAGGCAGCAGCAGACCTACCGATTGGTTCAGAGCGATTACTCTTTTTGCCCTACCTTATGGGAGAACGTGCGCCCGTCTGGAATACAGATGCAAGTGCAGCTTTCATTGGTTTGCGCAAGCTACATAATACGTCAC
>JBCDKV010000235.1:0-7226 GCA_038746215.1 Bacteroidota bacterium
TGTGATTGCTGCGAACGGAGCAACGGGCAGATGGAAAATTGAGTTTGCGACGAATGGAAAGTATCGCATCAGCTTGCACCGTTTTCCAAAAGAAGCGAATTTGGCGATCAATGCGACTTTTCCAGCCGCTCAGCAAGAGCGGCGCATTGATTGGTTGATGCCAGCTAGTGAAAAGTCAGATTTCAAGGAAGTTTATTTGCACGTCGGGCAGCACCGCAAACGTGCCACAATCGCACCTAATGCACAGGAAGTCACTTTTGAACTAAATATTTCGGCAGGGAAATACGACTTGGAAGCGCAACTAATTGATGAATTGGGACGGATTTTTCCTGCTTATTATTTGTATGTAGAGCGGTTATAATCTTTTCATACAAACAATTTTGAGTATACGCTGTCCATCGCAAAATGAGTCTGTTCATTTTACGTCAACAACGCGAATTAGTTAATATAATTTAGCTAAGGAGTTGGCGAGTTGCTCAATGGTTGGTTGGGTGAAAGAAAGTTTTTCTGTCTACCAATTAATAAACAAAGTCTAGTTCCCTTGCGATTGCCATATCAAATACCCTAGGGTGCATCTCAAAATGTCGTTTTACTGATTAAAGGGTGAAGATTCGGATGTATGTCATGCAGTCGCATCCGAAAATCTGCAAAAGAGGATTTTCGGATGCTCCAAGGGTTTTTTAAGGGCAAGAAGCGTTAAATTTTAACGCTTCTTGCCCTTAAGATCCCCCTAGCAGAAAGTTTTCACCTTTGAAAAAAACTTTCTGCGACATTTTGAGATTCGCCCAAGACCCTACTTTAATATTTGAATTTAGGTAGTTTTTGTATCTTCGTAAAGCAGATGGTTAGAGAAAACTAAATAGAAACAAAATGAAACCTAAGAATTGCTTTGTTATCATGCCTTTTGGTGAAAAACCAGATCAAGATGACCTGCCAGTTGACTTCAATATGGTCTATCAAGAAATCATCAAACCCGCAGTGACAGCAACAGGTGTTGAATGTGTACGTTCCGATGAAATAGAGGGCGCAGGTTCTATTCACAAAGAAATGTTCGAGCGTATTTGCTATGCTGATATCGCAGTAGTGGACATCTCTATTTTGAATCCGAATGTATTTTATGAATTAGGCGTTCGTCATGCGCTGAATCCATTTTCGACGGTTATTATTGGCGATCAAAAAACGATAGAAAATATTCCATTCAATATCCACGGACAACGTATTATTTCCTACAACTATCAGAATAAAAGCAGTTACGAAACAACTCGGAAAGAAATTACTTCTTACATTGGAGAAGGACTAAAAACGGGTAAAAACGACAGTCCAGTTTTTGAAAATATCCCCAAGCTAAAGGTCAGTAAAGGAAAAGAACCCATTAAAGAATTGAAGACGATTCGATATAGATTGAAGCAAAGTCTATTGGGGAATGTATTGTCTTTGAAAGGCAAAAAAGTAGTTGGTATCAAAGCAGGGACAATCAGAAATGTAAAAGGTGTGGATGTTTGGGTGAATACAGAAAGTGTCCATATGCAAATGGCTCGTTTCTATGACAAACGCCTTTCGGGTATCATTCGGTATCGTGGTGCGGAAAAGAACGAAGAGGGACAAATCATAAAAGATACCATTGCAGAGGCACTTTATGGGAAGATGGATGGCAGCGTGGTGGAGACAGGTACTATTTTGGTGACAACTGCGGGCAAATTATCTGAAACCAATGATGTTGAGCGAATATTTCATATTGCGACTACTATGGGAAAAGCCATTGGAGAGGGTTATACAGATGTGCCAGAGGCTACGAGGACGTCCTGTATAACGAATGCACTAGAAAAAATGGATCACACGGAGGATTTCAAATCGAACTCTATTTTATTTCCTTTGATTGGTGCTTCCAATGAAGATGAAAGATTGGAAGATGTTGTTAAAACCTTATGCGAAACCGCTACTAATTATTTTGTGAACAATTCCAATTCCTCGGTCAACGAAATTTACTTTTTAGCCCGAACCAAGGCAGAAAAAGACGCTTGTGTGCGTGCACTCGAAGCGATTGATCGCTTGAGACGGCTAGAGACGTAGCAGTTCAAAGCTTGAGTTAGATGAAAAGGCGCAGTAAATTTATCTAGCTAAGATGGACTTTCTAATATTCTTTGCAAGAGCTGATAGGGAATTAGCTGAATTTGTGGCATTTTGAAATGTATTAAGCAGGCTTGGGTCATGGATTATTTCATCATTACTTGCTTTGAAAGCTGTTGCCTTTTCTTCACTTTTTGTACCTTTGACACATGAGTAATTTTGTAGTATCGGCTAGAAAATATCGTCCAGATCGTTTTGAGGATGTCGTGGGGCAAGAGCATGTGACTTTGACGCTAAAGAATGCTTTGCGCAACGATCACTTGGCGCATGCTTTCCTGTTCTGTGGACCCAGAGGAGTAGGAAAAACAACTTGCGCCCGTATTTTAGCTAAGACTTTGAACTGCCAAAACAATGCAACAGATTTTGAGCCATGCGGTACTTGCTCTTCCTGCGAAGCCTTCACAGAGAATGCTTCTTTCAACATCACAGAGCTGGATGCGGCTTCCAACAATAGTGTAGAACATATTCGTGCTTTAATCGAGCAAGTCCGCTTTCAGCCGCAGCAGGGGAAATACAAAGTCTTCATTATAGATGAGGTGCATATGCTGTCGTCGCAAGCTTTCAATGCCTTTTTGAAGACGTTGGAAGAGCCACCTGCCTACGCTATTTTTATCTTAGCAACTACCGAAAAACACAAGATTTTACCGACCATTCTTTCGCGCTGTCAAATATTTGATTTTAGACGTATCCAAATTCCGCGTATGGTGGAGCATCTGCAAGCGATTTGCGCTACTGAGCAAATTGCCGCAGAAGAAAATGCCCTACATATCATTGCACAAAAAGCGGATGGTGCACTGCGGGATGCGCTTTCCATATTTGATCGAATTGTGAGTTTTTCGGGTAAGCACATTAAATACAATGATGTCATTTCTAGCCTAAATGTGCTGGATTACGACTACTACTTCAAAATTGTAGATGCTTTTCTCATCGAAGATCGCGCTAGAATCATGAACCTGTTCGATGACATCATTAACAATGGTTTTGAGCCTGATATTTTCTTAGTTGGCTTAGCAGAACATTTGAGGAATATACTAGTTTGTAAAGACAGCGCAACATTACAGCTGCTACAAGTGAGTCAAAGCCTAAGAGAACGCTATCAGCAGCAGGCACAGTTAACGCAGGCTTCTTTCATCCTCACTGCGCTGAGTTTAGCAAGCGATTGTGATGTGCATTACAAAATGGCACGTAATAAGCGTTTGCACGTTGAAATGTGTTTATTGAAAATGACGCATATCAATAGGGCAATTGACTTATCCAAGCAGCATTTTTCAGTGCCTAATGGTGCAGGAAAAAAAAAGCCGCTGAATCCTGAAACCAAGCAGACTACTAATGGTACTGCTATTGCCGTTGAGCATCCGAAGACACCCGTTTCACCAGAGAAGCGTGCAGAAAGTCAAACACCAGTCAGTGCGGTAGTGCGCGAGTCCAAAGTAGAAATGGTATCTGTGGATGCACCGCCCGAACCTGTGACTACAAAACCAAAACTAAGAAGATCTAATAAACATAGTGTTGTCAGCATTAAAAACCTGACTACACTAGCAGCAGAAGTAAAAGAGGCAGAAAATGTAGTCGTAGAGCAGGAAAAACCACTGGATTTAACCTTGATCAAAAGCACTTGGATGCAACATGCCGATGGGGTAGAATCTGGTAGCCTGAAATCTGCCTTAAAAAATACAGGGCTTGCGATAGCAGAAGATAAAATTATTGCCAAGATTAGTTCAAAGCTAGCAGAAAATCTAATTCGCCAAGAACGAATTTTATTGGAAAAGCTTAGAACCTTATTTAAAAGACCACAACTGGCTATCGAGATTAAAGTAGATGAAAGCAGAGCGATTAAAAAAGAGGACTCCAAAAGAAAAAGGGTATTGACCCCTAGAGAAAAATACAAATTGATGCTGGAAGCTAACCCGCTGGTCAAAGACTTGGTGAACCGTTTTGATCTGACGGTTGACGAAAGCTGATATTTGTTTTACCATTACTAAACTACGCAAATACTACAAACTATGAATTTATCTACTCTAATCAATTACAGTTCTGGTGATAAAGACTTTGTCCGCAGTACCGTAAAACTATTTATTGCAGAAAGCGAGAAAACCCTTAATCAATTGCACGATGCTTGTCGAGGAAGGGATTGGGAAAAAGTGAATCGCTTAGCACATTCTTTGAAGTCTAATTACGCAACTTTTGATATGGAAGATTTGCGAAAGATGGCTTTGACCATCGAACAGAAAGCAAAGAATTACAGCGGCGATGGACGCGATTTGATGAAAATGATTGATCCTTTGGATCGAAAAACACGGTCTATTTATCCTTCCCTTCGACGAGAATTAGACAGACTTTAGATCAATAATGAACGCACTATTAAAGAAAATATCGATTTTATTGATTCGCTTCTATCAAGCTGCGATCTCTCCTTATTTGGGGCAACGCTGTCGGTATCTTCCAACTTGCTCTGCCTACACGATAGAGGCGATAGAAGAGTGGGGAGTCTTCAAAGGGATTTGGTTGGGCATCAAAAGAATTAGCCGCTGCCATCCTTGGGGTGGACACGGACACGACCCTGTACCAAAGAAAGAAGATTAAAAGATCAAGCAAAAAAGGCTTCGAGCGAAATGTTCGAAGCCTTTTTGACGATTCAAAATGATCTTGACTGCTCTAGACATCAAGCCAAAGCCTCCTTCACCAAATCAGCTGCCTCTTGCAATAAAATTGCTGATTTTACTGCCAAACCAGATTCATCTATGATCGTTTTGGCAATATCCGCATTCGTACCCTGCAAACGCACGATGATTGGAACATTGATACTATCGCCCATGTTTTTATAAGCCTCTACTACGCCGTTCGCTACACGATCACAACGAACGATACCACCGAAGATATTGATTAGGATGGCTTCTACTTTTTCATCTTTGAGGATGATGCGGAAAGCTTGTTCTACTCGCTTGGCATCTGCTGTACCACCTACATCCAAGAAGTTGGCAGGTTCTCCACCCGAAAGCTTGATCACATCCATCGTTGCCATAGCCAATCCAGCTCCGTTTACCATACAGCCTACATTGCCATCCAAATTGACATAGTTTAAGCCGTATTCATCTGCTTCCACTTCCGTAGGATCTTCTTCGTTTTTGTCTCTCCATTCTAGCAAATCCTTATGACGGAAAAGCGCATTATCATCGAGTGTCAATTTCGTATCGACGGCAAGTATGTCGTCGTGTCCGTTGTGCATGCAAGGATTAATTTCAATCAGAGAAGCATCAGAACCAACGTAGGCAGCATAAAGTTTGGAGATGAACTTCACCATATTTTTGAACGCCTTGCCACTCAGTCCTAGATTGAATGCCACTCGTCGCGCTTGGAAGCCTTGCAGTCCTAGTTGCGCATCTACGTATTCTTTGTGTACTAGATGCGGTGTTTCTTCTGCTACTTTCTCAATGTCCATTCCGCCTTCCGTAGAGTAGATAATGACGTTGCATTTCTTTTCTCGATCCGTCAGTATAGAAACGTAGTATTCTTTGCAGGAATCAAAGTCGGGTTTATAGGCATCTTCGGAGATCAAAATTTTGCGCACGAGTTTGCCCTCACCTTCCATGCCACCTGGCGTCTGAGGCGTTTTCAGCATCATACCTAGGATGTTGCCAGCGTGTGTTCTCAGATCCTCTAAATCCTTCGCCACTTTCACTCCGCCACCTTTTCCGCGCCCACCAGCGTGGATTTGTGCTTTCACAACCGCAAAATCAGAGCCAGTTTCTGCTTTCAATTTTTCGTAAGCTGCCACTGCTTCTTCGAGGGTTTCCGCCACGATGCCTTCTTGTACAGGTACACCAAAACGAGCTAGTAATTCTTTACCTTGATATTCGTGTAAATTCATAGTTTGAATTGTGGATTTTGACAAATTTATCTACTCTATATTTCCCGCAAAAGTAGCATATTCAGTCTAATATCTCAAATAAGCCACCGATAAACGATTAAACAATATCAACAAGGCATCAACCTACTTCACCTTCCATGTATCTTCTATCGCTTCCACCTTTCCCAAGCGGCGGTTGTGCCTTTCTTCTCCCGTATATTTGGCGTCTAAGTAATTTTTTACCAATTCTTCTACCAATGCGATACCTGTAATTCGTCCACCCAAACACATGACGTTCATAGCATCATGCTCAACGCCTTGCCTAGCAGAATAAGCATCGGTGACGACGGAAGCACGTGCACCCTTTATTTTGTTAGCAGCAATAGCAGCGCCTATTCCACTGCCACAGACCGCAATACCTTTTTCTACTTGCTGATCGACTACCGCTTGCGCCAGTGGGACAATAAAATCAGGATAGTCGTCGGCAGCATCGTAGGTGTGCGCCCCAAAATCTATGGGTTCGTGTCCCCATGCTTTTACCAAATCCATGATATGCTCTTTGAGTGCAAATCCGCCGTGATCGGCCGCAATACCTATTTTCATAATTATTTTGTAGTAGTTGGATAAAATTTAGCTGCACAGTTGACACTTTCGTGCTCATTGTTGTGCTTTCGTATTTTTTATTCAGTTGGTATTGGTAGTCTATGCTGCCTTAAAAATGAAAGTTGATCCCAATATCCCCTTTGGAATTTGATTTTTCCTTGCTCCAATTTGAAAAATCCACATCCTCTCAATCCCAATGGATCTCGCCATTCCAAAATCACCCAATTATTATCCTGAAAAATATTTTCAATAAGGCAAGTCATGTCCGCTTGGTCAAACTCATTCTCAAACATTCTTTTGATGGCAGCCCTTCCCACAACTGGTTCATTCGTCACCTGATGATTTATGGCGTCGTCGTGGTAAAATGCGGCTACTTTTTCAGCATTCCCTTCGTTAAACGCTTCTACCCATTTTTCAATCAATTCTTTTGGTTTCATCTTATTGTTTTATTTTTCAACAGAGATTGTATTCGAATGATTCCATGTCTACTGTACCCTACTTTTTTTGAAATACTAATAGGCTCGCCGCCTGCGGCGGCTCGCAATAAGGGTTGGGGGAGAAACACGATATTGGGCTAAAAGCCCAATATCGTGTTTCTCCCTCAAAATCCCCCCCCCTGTTTTCGCCGCGAAGCGGCGGAAACTAAGAA
>JBCDKV010000236.1:0-7221 GCA_038746215.1 Bacteroidota bacterium
AAGAACGTTTCCGCTTTGATTGTAGCAAACTAGATCAGTGGGAAGTTGTCTTTGAGCATATGGAACAACTTGGGTTGATGATGCACGTCGTGACGCAAGAAACCGAGAACGAAAAACTGCTGGATGAGGGCGATACGGGGCAGGAACGGCAAATTTTCTATCGAGAACTGATTGCCCGTTTTGGACATCACAATGCCTTGGTCTGGAATCTGGGAGAAGAGAATGGCCCTGCTAATTTTTCGCCCAATGGTCAAAATACAGCACAAAGAAAAGCCATGGCGAACTACCTCAAAACACACGACCCCTACCAACATCCTGTTGTCTTGCATACGCACGCTTGGCGTGGACACAAAGACGATATTCTGACTGATTTACTGGGTTTTGAAGCACTGGATGGCTTGTCGTTTCAAGTAGATAAAAGGGCGCAAGTGCACGAAGAAATTTTGAAATGGGACTCCTTATCGGTTGCAAATGAGCATCCTTGGATGATTGCTATGGACGAAATTGGAATGTGGCATACTGGCGTGATGGATGATGCAAGTAATCCCAGACACGACACGATTCGGCAGCAAGTGCTTTGGGCAAGTCTGATGGCAGGTGCAAAGGGCGTAGAATGGTATTTTGGGGCTTATTATCCGCACAACGATTTGACTTGTGAGGACTGGCGCAGCCGTGAAAATATGTGGACGCAAACGCGATATGCTACTGATTTTTTTCATCAATACTTGAATTTTTGGGAGATGGAAAGCAAGGATGAACTCGTAAGCACAGCGGATGCTTATTGTTTAGCCAAAACGGGAGAACAGTATGCGATCTATTTTCCAATGAATTCGGAAGGGAATCATAAAATCGACTTACAAGCCAACACCAAAAGCTACCAAGTCAGTTGGTACAATCCAAGAGAAGGTGGTGCTTTACAGATGGGCAATGTCACGGAAATCATTGGCAGTGGCTGGCACGATTTGGGACAACCACCATCGACGCCCGATATGGATTGGGTGGCTTTGGTGCAAGCCATGTAGGGGTTTGTGGATGTTTATTTGTTGAGGTTGTTTATTTGTTTAATTGAATAGCAATTTGAGGCTTGAAGTGTCAGCTACTTTTACGACTCAGATAAACATGTCAAAAATGAATTAAAATTTGTGTTTCCGTCCATAATCAAAAACCTTTAGGTTATACTTGTTGCGCGATCTGAAGAGCTTCACCAAGATTTATTTCAAACATTACTTGAAACTTCGCACACGCCTATTTTCAAATTGATGGTTTTTGAATGTTATCAACTTGGGATTCCTTTTGGGCAGTAATTAGCATTCTGTCTTTTCAATTACATCACATTTCCTTTAGCATATGAAAATTATTTGCATCGGTAGAAATTACGCTGACCACGCCAAAGAACTGAACAATGCCGTGCCGAGCCAACCCTTAGTATTTATGAAACCATCTTCTGCTTTGTTGGTGAACAGCAAACCTTTTTATTATCCTGATTTTTCTACCGATATTCATTATGAATTGGAAGTGGTGCTGAAAATCGTGCGAAATGGGCGACATGTACAGCGAGAATTTGCGGCTAAGTATTACGAACAGCTCACATTGGGTATAGATTTTACGGCTAGGGATTTGCAGTCAGCACTCAAAGCGAAGGGGCATCCATGGGAAATCGCTAAGGGCTTTGACCATTCGGCAGTCTTAGGGGAATTTGTTCCGATCAGTTTGGTCAATCGCAGCAATGTAGAATTTTACCTCAGCAAAAATGGAGAGCGTGTACAACATGGCTTCACCAAAGACTTGATTTTCCCTTTTGATGAACTCATCTGCTACATTTCTAAGTTTTTTAAATTGCAGGTTGGCGATTTAATTTATACGGGCACCCCCGCTGGCGTTGGCCCAATTGCGATTGGCGATCAACTGAAAGGGATTTTAGTGACGAAAGATGGGGAAAAAGAGTTGTTGAGTTGTGAGGTGCGGTAGGTAGTTCATTCTGAGATATTCAATTCCTCGAACCAAGCTTCATTTCCGACGAAAACAATAGCATAGGCTTTCAAATTGGAGAGCGACTGTAAATATTCGTCGTGCTCTAGGTAACTTTTCAGTTGCTTGACAGCTGCTACCTTAAGTTTTGCTGCCGCTGTCGCCGCCGTTTTCTTCACGTACTTCAACTCTATGGCAATTTGATATTTTAAATCTAGTGGTGGGCGGTGCGCTAATAGCAAATCTAAATAACCTTTTTCGCTTGCTGATTTTTTGACCTCCAACTCATTTTTGATGTGATAGAGACTAGTCGTGAAAATCATGGAGGTAAAAATGGTTTTCAAGTACTTTTCATCGAAATTCATCTTATCCCGATTGGACAATTCTACTAGAACCGCTTGCACCAATTCAATCAAAGGCACTATATTATTTTCATATCCCAATGCCATTACTTTTTCCGATACGTCTATATTTTGTGCAATCAGCGAAGCACGCTCTGTAATTACTTGGTAGAAATATTGGTAATACAATTCTTTAATTACATAATTTGGCATCCTAAAAGTCAGCTTTAAAGCCTGATGACCTGCTATCGTAACGATGCCAAAATAATACAGTAAACTAATAAAGTCTGTCCGATTAAAACCCTTTTCTAATTGGTACATATAGACCAGTTCTGACTGTAGCGAACCGCTTACCAATAGTTCATTTAAGTATTCAAAATGTTTCTTTTCTTGCTGATTGATCTTAAAAATCTTTCTTATCTTCTGATAATCATTGACAATATTGATGTCTAATAATCGCTCTGGAATACGCTGCTGCTTTGCATATTCATCTGCGAAATATAGTACCATATCTGAGTTATAAACAGACACAGCAGCAGATTTTGCAAACTTATAACCATTGTACCACTGGCGCATGAGCTGCAAAATGGACTGAATCTGTTCTGTAGGAACTGAAATACCTGCTAAAATAGTTGCTACCTCGGCTTCCTGAAAGCCGAGCATAGCATTAAATGATTCTTCCAGTGTGATATTGGTAGCGATATTGAAGCCGCTGGTTAAACTATCTAGCGTAATGGGCGAAACGCCTGTTACAAATATTCGATCAATCCAGCCATTTTGTGTCCCGACTTTAATGGTCTCATAAAACTTACGAACAAAACTATTCCTACCGACCATCTTCACAAAATCATCAGCATGAAAAGACAAAATTTCATTCGCGAAATGATCGTATTCATCAATGAGTAAGTAGATTTTCGGAGGATTTTTTACCGAGGCTAGTTTTCTATAAATGATTTGCAATACTTCCATAGCAGTATCAGCCTGCTGGATAGCCTTTGTATCTCCTGCTTCATAATACTGCGCATAGTGTCCCATAAACAATAAGCTACCATGCTTCACATTACGCAAAAAACCTGCTCTAGTAGACTGAAAATCATCGGTTTCTATTTGTGAGAAATCGAATTTCAAAATGAGGTATTGGCTAACATCTGGTGTAGGATGCTTACCTATATATAGGTCACGGAAGAGTTGTTCAAATTTATCTTTGTGGTGTATTCCGTAGTAATACTCTAGTAAAGAGAGGAATAAGCTTTTTCCGAAGCGGCGCGGACGCAAAAAGAACAGATAGCGAGCATTGAGACGTTCTAAGGCTTCGATATAGGATGTACGATCAATATAGATATAGTTGTTACTGATGATCTGATCGAAATTGCTTAATCCGTAAGGCAGTTTAATCATTGATTAGTCTACTTTGCAGGTAAAGATACATCTTTAAGAGCATGTTTAGAACACTGTCTTCTCAGAAACCTATATTTTATCGCTTTACGCTGAGCATCGCTTTTGCCAATGCCAAACCATCAATTTGATTTTTGATGTAGTGTTCCAGTATTGCATAATCGCCTCTAGCATGCCGCAAAAAACTAGAAGCTTGTCCGTATATCGCGCTGGTATTCAGTTTATTCATTAAATAATAGCCATCCAGAAAATCGCGAACCCCACCAGAGATAATCACCTCTCGGCATTGCACTTGATCACCTAGTGCTTCGAATATAGCATTACAAAAACCAACCATTTCTGCTGCGCTATGCCCAATGTTAGCGAGTGTAGCGTAGCGGTTTTGCTGTTCCTCATCGCTACGTAATAGTTCCAGTTTCGCAAAATTCGTACCGCCATTTGCTGCGAAGTCAATAGCCGCAAGTGGTAGTTGAAATAGAGCTTTCAAACTTTCGTAACCCATCCCCTGCCCTACTTCTTTGACAATAATTTTGACTTCTAGCACATCCAAAACCATCTGAATCGTCTCCAAGGGTGGTCGCTTGATGAAATCGCCTTCTGGCTGTAGCCATTCTTGCATCGGATTGACGTGAATGATAAGTCCATCCGCTCGCAGCTTATCTAGTAAATGGTTAATGCGGTCTAATGCGCCTTCTGCAATCAATTCTTCCACCTGAGCGATGCCAAGATTGGCGTATAGTGGCACGGCATCTCCCATGAGGTGTCGCACGTCGAAATCGGATAATCGTTCGTCGCTGTAGAGTAACGCACGACAAGAACCCAAGCCCATGCCCATACCAAACTCCCCACAAGCACGTGCCAAATTATGATTGATGGTTTTTGCCATTTCGGTACCACCCGTCATACTAGATACCCAAATGGGGGCAGCTAGGGATTTTCCTAAAAATTCCGTCTGCAAGGCTGCGCTATTTGCAGGATGCCCTGCCAGTATGGGTTCATAGTAAAAGCGTTGGTCTAGCTGATTGCTCAAAATTTGAGACTGAAAAGCTAACTCAATGTGGTCTTGCTTGCGTGATTCGGCAGTCGGGTCATTATTTTCTTTATACGTTGTGGTCACTGTTGTTTTTTCCATATTACTTTAGAGCACGTTTAAAAATTTATTTAACTGATCGTTAATAGTTTGCGGTTTTGGCGAAGAAAAAATTTGTAAGCATATCGAGATACGTGAATAAATTTTTTCAAAGCCAAGTTCGTAAAATATTGGCTATCAGAACGATAAAATTTAAACATGCTCTTATACTGTTTGAAATCGAAGTAGCATTCACCTTGACGCCTCGCCTTTGGCTCGTAGTGCTTCCACAAACTGGAAAGCATTCATCATTTTATAATAGATTTCGGTATTGTCGTAAATACCACTAAATAGCTCTGCTTGTGGCCCGTAAGCAAATACAGGTATCAGTGTGCTGGTATGATCATTGGTTGTAAATGCTAGCTTTAATCTTCGCATTTTCGATTTTTCGTTGATCGCTAATCCACCTGTTTCATGGTCGGCGGTGACAATGACTAGGGTTTCGCCATCTGCTCTCGCAAAATCTAGCGCATGTCCAATGGCTTTATCAAAATCTAGCATCTCGCTAACCAATAATTTCCCTTCATTAGCATGACCCGCCCAATCAATTTGTGAACCTTCTACCATCAAAAAAAAACCTTTATCACTGTGAAGGTTTAAAAAATTCATGGCCATTTTACTAGCATAAGGCAAATAGGTTCTCCCTTGTGTGACGGGCAAAGGATCTGCGTTTGCAGTGAAAAAGGCAAAGTTTTTATCTGGATTCATTTTGTAAGAAGATAGCTCGCTATTGAAATGAGAACCAACAACGTAATTATTTTTGCGCAGTTCTTCTACTAAATCTCGATCATCAAATTCTCTATAGTCGAAGTAGCGCTGTCCGCCACCGACAAAAAAATCAATTTCAGTTTCCATGAAATCAGCAGCAATATTTTCAAATAAAACCCGTAGTGGCTGGTGCGCAATAAAGGCGGCAGGCGTTGCGTGTGTGATGGGAGCAGTCACCACCATACCAGTCGCTAAGCCATTCGTTTCTGCTTCTTCCAATATCGTCTTGCAAGCTACCGTATCGGAGGTCATCCCTACTGCCCCGTTAAAAGTTTTCACCCCACAAGCAAAAGCGGTAGCCCCAGCAGCGGAGTCTGTCTTTAAATTATCGTAAGAGTGCGATTTGTGAAATCCAATGACTGGAAAAGACTCAATATTCAATTTTTTTTTGGTGGAATATATGGCAGCTGTAACTTGTGTAAGCCCCATTCCGTCTCCTATCATAAAGATGATATTTTTGGGGTAGCCTGATGAAGGCTCAGATACCTTACTCGTCTCAACTACCCCTTTCGTACCATCACAAGCAATAGTCCCAAATAGGAGTACCGAGCCAATCAATAATTTAAGGAAATACCCTTTGCTTTTTTCCAACTTACGCCACATATTATTTAGTCTGAGTTAGATCGCTGATGAATACAATCTGATCTTTCGTGTATATTCAGAATGCCAATATCTTCGATTTGTGGGGCTAAATATAGCTATAAAGCATATCTTTTAACTGATGTATATTGCTTTAGTATATTAAGAGCGTGTAAAATAGCTGTAAATTGAAAAATATACAAACAAAATATTATTTTGTAAAAAAATATTTAAAACCTTGTTAACGATATTTTGTTTTGATTAGGCATACATTTGTCCATTATTTTGAATAGATTGACATTGAAATTTAGCTGATAACTACGAAGTACTCAACAGATAATATTTTCTATAAAAATTACCAATTCTTTTTGATCTAAAAAGCGTGTTCAGTCATCTATATCAGTGAGAGCATGTTTGGAGTACTATTTTCCTGTAAACCAATATTTTCCGAACCTGACTTTGAAAATAATTGCTGCAAACCCGTCCGCGAAGCGGTTCTCTCGCTTAAATATTCACTGAATATTTACCTAAAGGATCGCTCGTTCATCTCGATAAAGTCGCTATTATTTTCTTCGCCAGAACCGCAAACTATTGATTTGCAGTTCAATCCTACTCCAAACAAGCTCTAAGAAAAATTCTAACCAAATCATTATTTGAATAAAAAAGACCTTTTTATCTAAGCACAAAAAGCAATTGACACTGCTGATTCACAAGAAAAGTAGAAACTCCGTTTTCAGAAAGTCGTGTCGAGCAAATAGATAAATTGGTCATAAAACCAGATTAAATGAAATCAATCCGCCTAAGCATTTTTTTGACCATACTGTGCCATCAAGCAACTGCTCAGGGTAATTTTACTAGCTTATTTGAATATTTTTCCCAGCAAGAAGTCCTAGAAGTCACACTAGAAACGGATTTCAATGCTATACAAGCAGATAAAAGTAACGAAGCGTACCAAGCTGCGCGATTTACGTTCAAGGATCACAATGACGAAGAAATCCAGTACGATATTAAGGTCAGACAGCGAGGTAAATACCGCCGCAG
>JBCDKV010000237.1:0-7171 GCA_038746215.1 Bacteroidota bacterium
AAAAATCATCAAAAACAACATCATTTCTGTCCAAAAGGGACACTCAAATTGCTAATTTTTATGAAATAAAAATTAGCAATTTGAGAAATAAAGTATCAACTACTTTTTCGATTCAGATAAGCTTATCTAAGAGTTTTTGTAATAAAATTTAGGGGTATACGAAGTTTTGAGCAATGCTTGAAATAACTCTGAGAAAGCCTTCTGAGATCGCGCAACAAGTATGCCTAAAGGATTTTTATGGACGGAAACACTTTCTGAGAATACTTGTTGTGCGACTTTTTTACATTGACTCAGCCCATTTTGAAGTAAAATACTAAGAAAAATGAGACTTCGTACACTTCTAATTCGTTACTCAAAACTATCTTTTGCACTTTACAAATGAATCACCTCTCCATAAGCAGCAGCAGTAGCCTCCATCACAGCTTCGCTCATTGTGGGGTGTGGATGAATAGCTTTGATGATTTCGTGTCCCGTTGTTTCTAGCTTTCGAGCGGCAACCACTTCTGCGATCATTTCGGTGACATTATAACCAATCATGTGCGCACCGAGCCATTCGCCGTATTTTGCATCAAAAACCACCTTGACGAAGCCTTCTTTCGCACCCGCTGCACTCGCTTTGCCAGAAGCAGAGAAAGGGAATTTCCCGACTTTTACTTCGTAGCCTGCCTCTTTCGCAGCCGCTTCCGTGTAACCAACCGAAGCAATCTCTGGAATGCAATACGTACAACCTGGCACGTTGTTGTAATCGATTGGGTCAGGATGGTGACCCGCAATTTTTTCGACACAAGTGATACCCTCAGCAGTCGCAACGTGCGCCAAAGCTGGTCCTGCCACCACGTCACCAATGGCATAGACTCCTGCTACATTGGTGCGATAAAATTCGTCTACTTTAATCAAGCCACGTTCGGTAGCAATGCCGAGTTCTTCCAATCCGATATTCTCAATATTAGCAGCGACACCCGCCGCAGATAATACGACATCACATTGGATGGTACTCATCTCGCCCGTCTTTCTATTTTTGACGTGTACTTTGCAGCCTCTGCCTTTAGTTTCTACTTGCTCCACCGAGGTATTTGCCATCACCTTAACCCCCGCTTTCTTATAGATTTTAGTCAGTTCTTTGGAAATATCCGCATCTTCTCGTGGCACTAGTCCTTGTTCCATAAATTCCACTACGGTGACTTCCGTACCAATAGAGTTGTAGAAATAAGCGAACTCCACACCGATGGCACCTGCTCCAACCACCACCAATTTCTTAGGCTGTTTTTCCAAGGTCATGGCTTTACGGTATTCGATCACTTTTTTGCCATCAATGGGCAGATTGGGTAGTTGTCTAGCACGTCCACCCGTCGCGATGATGATGTGTTTGGCAGTATATTCTTTCTTGCTACCGTCTTCTGCGGTGACTAGTACTTTCTTGTCTTTGGTCACACTACCATGACCCGTTAGCGTCTCAATTTTGTTTTTGCGAAATAGAAAATTGATGCCTTTACTCATGCCATTCGCTACGCCACGGCTGCGACTAATCATTCCGTCAAAATCTACTTCTGGTTTGGCTAGTTTGATGCCGTAGTCTTCGGCGTGTTTGATGTAGTTGAATACTTGCGCGCTTTTTATGAGTGCTTTGGTCGGAATGCAGCCCCAGTTTAGACAGATGCCTCCTAGTGATTCGCGCTCTACTACTGCTACTTTCATGTCCAATTGCGCTGCTCGAATCGCTGCTGGGTAACCGCCAGGTCCACTCCCGATCACAATTATGTCGTAATTCATATTTTTTGTAATTTTTTTGGGCATCTTTCATGTCATAGAAAAAGTAGCGGATAAATTTATCTGCTCACTTGGAATTATTCTTTGAAAACGAAATAAAAAACGAAGTTTTTTATTTCGTTTTCAAAGGGGGCTTTCGGACAGAAATGAGCTTGTTTTCAATGATTTTTTCTAAAAATCATTGAAAACAAGCTCATTTCTGTCCACAGAACTCCACCAAAATGAAAATTTTTACGAAGTAAAAATTTTCATTTTGGTATCGGAAACTGCCCACTACTTTTGTGTACTTGTGAAAGATGCCATAAAAATTAGCGATTTGGATGGTTCTTTTGGACAGAAATGATGTTGAAAAATAATATCAAACAAGTGGGTAAATTTGTCAAAATTTGAGAAAAGTACTTAGCCCAAAATTCGATTCAAAATCTTGGTCGTAATTAAATAAGTAGGCTTCACCCCATCTATCCCTAAACTCCCAGAAGCCAATGTAGCACCCGTCTCTAGCGGATTATCAGAGGCATAATAAGCGTAGCGCAATACAACATTTTCGTTGATACTCTTCCTGATTTTAGAAGCGGATTGAATCGCTTTTTGATAGTGTGCGCCTTCCATTTCTAACCCAATCGCCTGCCAAGAAGACTCTAAGAAAAAGCGCAAGATTTTTCGATTTTGTAGGGAAGTCCCTAGCACAGTAATCATCGGTCCTTCAAAAACGGCGAGATCATGTCCTTCAAAATCAGCGACGCTCAGATCGTTATCCACTGGGTAATTGTCTGCTGTGCCCTCAAAAATGTGTGCAGAAGGCACCATGATATCGCTTTTGCCCCCTTGCAGAATACCTGCTTTTCCCATGATAGAAATAGATGCGATATTCAGTTGTTGTGGCTTCCCTTTGGTTTCGTAAGGTTTCAACAGTTCGTCCATGACTTCGTAGGCTTGTTCCCCAAAAGCATAGTCCATCACCATCAAAAGCGGCTGTTCTGCTGCTATTCTTTCTGCGTTCCAACCTATTTCTGATATGATTTGCTTGGCATCCAATTCCAGCAGATCAATGATTTGGACTTGAATATTTGTACCACTGCTGTCCTGCAAATTGTACATGCCGTGATCCAATGCAAACTGCTCTACTTTTCTTCTCGCGCTGCGCTCATTTTCTATGCTGAGCTTTCTCGCCAAATCTTCCAGTGTATCTTCTTTGAAATCCTCCAGAGCAGCAGTCGCATAAAGAGAATTCATTACGCTGTGCATATTAGCGCTGATGATGTGCAGCGGTCTTTTGAGCCATTTTTTTCGAGCTAAAAACTTTTTAATATTACTTGCCCAAAGCTCACCGTATATATGATGCCCTACTTTCTCTCTGAGGGCAGAAGAAAAAGAAATCTCTCTAGCTTTTCCCTCCCTGAACTCTTCTATGGAACGCTTGCCTAGCCAATAAACGATGTGAAATAGACTATTGACGCTGTTACCCGCTTTTTCAAATCGCTCATCTATGGCTACAATTTCCTCGTAAGTTCTCCCGAGCAAAGCACTCAGATAAGTATAGCCAACTTCTTTGCTAAATTCTTCTCCCCGACCTTCTTTGAGCGTAATTTCTTCCAGCATCAGCCAGTCTCTACGACGATTCCCCTTACTATCTAAGCTATTCTTTCTAATCTTTGAGGCTTCGACATACATAAAGGTTAAATGCGTCAATATATCGTAGATATCGCTTCGCCCTCTCGTCATTTCGATGAACATTTGTTCTTCGTCGATTCTATAGCAATCCCTACGGCGTTTCGGAGCGATAATAGGCGCAAATTTAGAGTTTTCAAAACCTTCTTTAGAAATCAATTTGATGAATCGGCATTCTTCGATTCCCTTTGGTAGTCGTTGAAAAATGTAGAGTAGCCCTCCCAATTCTACGCGCTCTGGATCGCTGATCGAGCCATATATTTCTGGCTTTAATACGCATAGGGCTTCTATCATGGCTTTACCTGATTCCCCCAGTGGTTTGTAGCTGCCTCTGATGAACAGGTGTCGCATGGCTACATAGAGTCGTTCGATGGCTTCTCTGGAGCGTTGTGCTTTCGTACGCTTGATTTGATTAATATTCATGGAGCAAATATAGAGGATTTGTGGAAAATGGGGGTAGCTATTGTTTGGAAAGCTGGAAGTCAGACGTCAGAAGCGAGTGTCCAGACTCGCGAACCAAAAATTGAGGTTTGATCCTAAATTTTAATGAATTGGTGAAGCCAATATAACCAATTGCTGAACTTCTGTAAAGCTCTTTAGATGGTGCAACAAGTATGCCTAAAGATTTTTTATGGACGGAAACACAAATTATCAGTTATTTTTCTCAGGAAAAATAACTGATAATTTGTGTTTCCGTCCGAAGAGATTTGCTGAGCATACTTGTTGAGCGATTTTCCAGCATTGACCTGAACTATATTTAGAGCTAGACTACTGGACATTTTGGATCACAGAACAAAAGAGAAGCAGATTACATGGCTACACTAGCCGCTTTTCTTAGTGTTTCTAAGTGTCCTTAGTGTTTCAATTTGTGTTTTGTCCAGTAGTGTAATTTAGAGCTTGTTTGGAATTTTTACAAACTGATAGTCAGCAGGTTGCGGTTTTGACAAGGTGAAAAATTAGTTGCATATCTGGATACGGAACTCATTTTCCATGCAGTCAGGTTCGTAAGATGTTGGTTATCAGGCAGGAAAAATCCAAACAAGCTCTAAGTCAAATGTTATGAAAATTAAACCAGCACAGTCATTATCTGAATTACAAGCTAATACGCCAAAAGCTTTTCCACAGCTACCTTCAAACGTTCTTGCGGCAAGAAAATAGCTTCTAGGCTTTTGGCAAAAGGAATAGGGGTATCCAAACTGGCGACCCGCATCACAGGTGCATCTAGCGTCTCAAATAGGTGTTCCGAAAGATAAGCTGCGATCTCGCCACCAATGCCACCGAAAAGGGTATCCTCATGCAATACCAAAGCTCGATTCGTTTTACGGACGCTTTGTTCAATGCTTTCGTAGTCCAGCGGCGCAAGCGTTCTCAGATCTATAATTTCTACATCCAAATTTTCAGCTTCCACGAGTTGTTTTGCCCAATGTACCCCTAAGCCATAGGTGATAATACTTGCTTGATTACCCGTCCGTTCAATATTTGCTTTACCAATAGGCGTTGTGTAAAATCCGTCTGCTACCTCGGCACTTAGGCTGCGATACAATGCCTTATGCTCAAAAAAGAGTACTGGATTAGGGTCTTCAAAACTGGCTAGTAGCAAACCCTTGGCATCTGCTGGATTGGAAGGATAGACCACTTTCAAGCCCGGTACATGTGTGAACCAAGCCTCGTTGCTTTGCGAATGAAAAGGACCTGCCCCCATGCTACCACCCGTCGGCATCCGAATGACCACATCAGCCTGTTGTCCCCAGCGGTAGTGGAGTTTGGCTAAATTATTGACAATTTGGTTAAATCCGCAACTCACAAAATCCGCGAATTGCATCTCTACCATCGCCTTCCAACCTTTCAAACTCAGCCCCAAACCCGCACCAATGATAGCACTCTCACAAAGTGGCGTATTGCGTACTCTGCCTTTACCAAAAGCCGCCGTAAAACCATCTGTAATTTTAAAAACGCCACCATAATCTGCAATATCCTGTCCCATAAGTACCAGTCTATCGTGGCGTTCCATAGCGATGCGCAAGCCCGCTGAAATAGCGTCAATAAATCGAATTTCTTTTTGTTCCCGATGCTCAGGCGTAGTCTCCGTAGAATGAGAAGGGGCGTAAACCGATGCTCGTTCTTCATGCTCATCGGAGCTGGCTGCTGGTGCTGCATTGGCTACTTTCAAAGCCTTATTGATAACAGATTTCATCGTTTTCCGACTTTGCTCAATCTCCTCTTCCGTAATGATGCCTTCCGACAATAGAAACCTTTCATAATTACTCACGGGATCTTTCGCTGCCCAAAAATCCATCAAATCTTGGGGAACGTATTTCGTCCCAGAGGCTTCTTCGTGTCCACGCATTCTAAAGGTTTCGCACTCAATCAGAACGGGTTGTGGCTTTTTGCGAATCTTCTTCGCCCAACGATCAATGGTTCTATACACCTCCAACACATTATTGCCGTCTATCGTCACGCCTGCCATGCCGTAGCCTTTTGCTCGATCCGATAACTTCGCGCAGCGATACTGCTCATTGGTGGGCGTAGAAAGTCCGTAGCCATTGTTTTCGATGATAAAAATGACGGGCAAATCCCAGACGGCAGCTACATTTAAGGCTTCGTGAAATTCACCTTCGCTCGTTGCACCTTCGCCCGTGAATGCTAGGGTGACTTGCGGTTCATTCCCCAGTTTATTAGCTAAAGCCACGCCATCTGCCAGAGATAATTGTGGCCCCAAATGGGAGATCATCCCCACGATTTTGTGTTCCATCGTACCAAAATGGAAAGAACGATCGCGCCCCTTGGTGAAGCCCAAGTGCTTCCCTTGCCACTGCGCAAATAGTCGTTCCAGCGGTACATTTCTAGTTGTAAAAACACCGAGGTTGCGGTGCATGGGAAAGATAAATTCATTGGCTTGCAGCGCAGCAGTTGCCCCGACGGAGATGGCTTCTTGACCAATACCAGAAAACCATTTACTGATTTTGCCTTGCCGCAATAAAATGAGCATTTTTTCTTCAATCAGGCGAGGCAACAACAAATGGTGGTAGAGGGCTAAAAGTTTTTTTTGGCTAATCCCCGTTCTTTTGTAGCTAATTTTAGGCTGGAGAAACTTCGTCATTTTTTGTTTGATTTTATTCGGGTGCGAAGATAGGATTTAAGAAAAGCTCAGGGATAACTTAGTGCATTAAATTTTTTGGGCGTAGGGAGATATTGTTTGTTACCTACATTCAACGGATATTGTCTGCCTACAAAGGCAAAACCTTCGCCAATCTTCCAATACAAGACCAACATTTCCTGATTGACTGCTACTACTGCTCTTTGCTGCGACCTCACAATATTTTGACTTGATGTTGGAATATATCAAGGCATTTTTTTGGCATAATGAGTTATTCCTGCAAAAAAAATAACACAGATAGATTTCAAAAGAGACCGTCAAAAGACAAAGTTATTTAGTTTACGGTGTATTTAATAAGGCAGTAATGTCTACATTAAAAACCTCCTTTAGATGCGTATATATCTCTTCCAAAACACTCACTCTATGAATATTAAATGTCCAGCACTACACAGTGCTTCGGTGGTTTGTTTTATACGAATGTCCAGTAGTGTATTTGCGAGTCTGATCGCTCGCTGCTAAAGTCCAGCTTCAAGTCGCAATACGTTCTCCCATTTGCACAAAAGTCTCTAATCTGCGTGCCGTATTTTGCAAAATATCCGCATCAATTTTTAGCTTTTTTCGATCTACTAGCATCACAAT
>JBCDKV010000238.1:0-7170 GCA_038746215.1 Bacteroidota bacterium
ATACTTAAAAAAAGATAGGTCAAATAGCTTAAAGTGGCGACCAATCTGATGAAAAAACTGATCGCCATCTTTCTTAGGAATGGGATATGAATAAATTTACAAATTTTGAGGTAGCTATTTTTTTCTTAATCAAGGCATAAAAACCGCACATAGCCTGTGTTCTGTAAGGCTTGTTATAACGCCGAGTAAGGAAAAAAGAGCAAGTCAAAATGTAAATTTATTTGTGTACCATTCCTTACTCACATTAAGCACTTGCCTCTGCGTGCGTCTTCATCAAATCCTTCTGAATATCGTGCGAGACCTGCTGATAATCCGAAAATTCTTGATGAAACTTCGCTCGACCTTGCGTCAAAGAGCGCAAACTAGAAGAATATTTATACATTTCACTGAGCGGTACTTTAGCACTCACTTTTTGGTAGTGTCCTTCTACGCCCATTCCTTGGATAATCGCTCGACGGGTTTGTAAGTCGCCCATCACATCCCCCATCACGTCTTCTGCGCAGAGTATATCGACATCGTAAATAGGTTCTAATATTTGTGCGCCCGCCTGCTGGAAGGCTTGCTTGAAACATTGCGCCGAAGCAATCATAAATGCCATATCGTTAGAATCTACGGCGTGCATTTTTCCATCGTAAACACTTACTCGGATGTCTTGGCACTGCGAACCCGTGAGTGGTCCTTCTTCCATGGTTTGCATGATACCTTTCTTGATGGCATTGCTATATTTGGAATCAATAGAGCCACCGACGATACACCAGTAAAACGCTAGCTTTCCGCCCCACGGCAATTCGATGATTTCTGTATTCCTGACCGTCAGCCCATCTGGATTTGGCATGCCCTCGTAGTAAGGTTCTATGCGCATATGGACTTCGCCAAACTGTCCAGAACCACCCGATTGCTTTTTATGTCGGTAGTCCGCATTCGCCACCTTAGTGATCGTTTCGCGATAAGGAATGCGCGGTTGCTCGAAAATCATACCAATATCATTCACCTTTTCGATGCGATAGCGAATAATATCCAAGTGCAATTCTCCTTGACCATGTAGCAGCGTTTGTTTGAGGGTTTTTGACTGCTCCACAATCAGCGTTGGATCTTCCATTTCAATTTGATGCAGGGCTTTCATCAGTTTTTCCATTTCATTTTTACCTGGCGGCGTCACTGCTACTCGAATCCGAGATTCTGGGAAATGAATTGGATCAATCAAATGCTCCGTGCCTTTAACATTCAGGGTATCATTGGTGCGCGCGTCTTTCAGTTTGACGGTCACACCTATATCGCCCGCTGCCAGTTCCTTGACTTGATCGCGCTGCTTGCCGTTCGCTACAAATATTTGATTGAAACGCTCCGAACTACGCCGTCTGACATTCTGTAATTCATCGCCATCTTGCACTTTTCCAGCGTACACTTTGAAGTAGGATACATTACCTACCCTTGGTTCAGAAATGGTTTTGAATATGAATAGTGTCGTTGGAGCATCTACTTCACAAGCGAGTTCTCCACCATCCGCTAATTTGGCAGGTGGACGATCAGCAGGAGACGGGCAAATATCGTTAATGAAACCCATGATGCGACCACTGCCCATGTTTTGGGTGGAAGAGCAACAAAAAACTGGATAAATACTACCATCCGCCATCGCCATCCGTAGACCAGTAGCTAATTCTTCTTCCGACAAAGTTCCCTCGTCAAAATATTTTTCCATCAAGCCCTCGTCATTCTCTGCGGCTGCCTCCACCAATGCATTGTGCATCTCATCGGCTTTGTCTTTTTCTGAGGCTGGAATGTCCTCTTTTGCTGGTTTGCCACCGTCTTCAGGGAACACATACATCACCATTCTGAGGGCATCTACTATCTTATTGAAGCCCATGCCATCGTTCAAAGGATACTGGACAGGAATGACGCCATTGCCAAAACGGCTTTGTGCTTGTTCTAGCGTTTCTTCAAAGTTAGATTTTTCGTGATCGACTTGATTGACGACAAATAAAGCTGGTGTATTAAATTTTTCGATGTAGTCCCAAATCAGTTCTGTTCCTACTTCTACACCACTCTTGGAATTGAGCATTACCACCGCCGTATCTGCTACTTTCATAGAAGAAATCACCTCTCCCACAAAGTCGTCATAGCCTGGCGTATCTATAATATTGATTTTAGAATCTTTCCACTTGGCGTGCATCAAAGTGCTGAAAATTGAATTGCCTTTCTCTTGTTCTATGTTGGTATAATCAGACGCCGTATTCTGATCTTCTACCGTACCTCTGCGGTTGATTGCGCCCGATTCAAAGAGCATAGTTTCCGCAAAAGTCGTCTTACCAGAGCCGGAATGTCCCAGTAGTACGACATTCCTAATGTTTTTAGTGTGATAAGTCATGATTCCATTGTTTTGATGCGTCTAGCCAGTTTGCTAGACCGTTTATAAAAGCACCAGCTATGCTAGAGCTAGATAGCTATTGTTGTTGTGCCTAAAATATGGAATTAAGTTAGACAAATTCTGCTAAACACCAAATTAAAATGGGTTTTTTATAAAAATAAAGGTGTTTAAATCTACGGTGAAGTTAGCTTGCCTTACCAATTAGAATCCAATTGCCTTCTACATCAAAATATGCCGCATCAGAGAAAACGAGCTTGAACTTGTCTTCAAAAAAAGCTTGTGCAAGTTTACGATCAGCAGGTGTGACAGAGAGGCAATTGTAGAGGAGTTGTGCCTTGGGGGCGAGTAGCTGTTTGAGTTCGGATAGGAAATGTATGCTTTGAAATTGTTCAGGAATGGTAGCATCCAAGAAGATGTCCATACAGATGAGATCGAATTGATTTTGACTTTGTAGGACGTAGGCGTAAGCGTCAGTACAAATGGTTTCGACTTGGCTTTCAAGCTGTGGTAGGGCGTATTTTTGAGCGAGATAGATCACCGATTCGTCTAATTCGACGGCGGTATAGTGATATTTTTTTTGGAAGCTTTTTTCCAAAATATGTAAGATACTTCCTAGCCCAAATCCTAGTAGCAGCACTTTAGATTGGTCGGGTGGCAACTTAATTTGCTGAAAAGCACGCGAAAAATTGGTGTATAAGTCTTCGTACGAATAGACCGCATTGGCACTGCAGAGTTGGTAGCGACCATTGCGCAGACTGACGTAGAGGTGTGGATTGACATCACTGGCCGCACTTTCTACGTGCAATTCCGAAAGATAGCTCCACCAACGTTTCCAACGAGAAGCTTTTGCCCCGACTACTCTTTTTGCGCTTGCTCCCACGTTCTGTATTTACTGCTTTCCTCAAATATTTTCACCAAAATCAAACGATCTTCCACGGAAAGTTCCAGATTCCGCCTAGCCATCACCCTTTCAATGAGTTTGACGGCTTTTTCTATATCGAAGGTGGTCGATAGCTCGCTGCCCCAACTAAAAGAAGGAATAAATTTAGGCGTCAAACCTGTGCCAAAAACATTAGCGCAAACACCTACCACACTAGCCGTATTAAACATTGTGCCAATACTACTTCTGGAATAATCACCCATAACTAAGCCGCAGAATTGTAGGTCGGTTGATCTCATCTTTTCTTCGACGTAGCTCCACTGTTTAACGGTATTGTAATTGTTTTTGAGGTTAGAAGCATTGGTCGCTGCACCTAAATTGCACCAAGCACCAATGACCGCATTGCCTAAATAGCCATCGTGGGCTTTGTTGGAGTTGTTTTGGAATACGGCATTTTTGATTTCTCCGCCGACTTTGGAGTACGGTCCGATAGTCGTCGCTCCATATATTTTAGTCCCCATTTTCACTAGACTACCGTCGCAAATAGCAATGGGTCCACGCAACATGCTACCTTCTAATATTTGCACATCTTTCCCAATGTAAATCGGTCCATTTGAAGCGTTCAGCATACTGCAATCTACTGTCGCGCCTGCTTCCACAAAAATATCTGCTGCACCTTTTACTAGATTACTGTCGTTCAAGGACTGTGAGGAGCGGTCTTTGGTGATTAATTCATAATCCGCCCGAATCGCTAACTCATTTTTTTGAAAAATATCCGTGATGTGCGTCAAGCGCAAAAGTGGCGTATCATCTAGTTCGTAGCCTTGTAGTTCTTCGATTTCCTCATCGCCCATCAGTTTAGCGATCTGCTTTTCGTTCAAACGAGTGGCGATGAGTTCCCCGTCTTTTAAAATGGCTTCGCTTGGCTGCAAGCCTTTCACAATGGAGCAAAGCTGCTCTGTGGGTAAGATCGAACTGTTGATGATATAGTTATCCGAGGCAACAGTAATTGGATATTTATCAGCTAAGTAGGCTTGTGTGATGTAGGACACCTGACAATCTAGCCACCGTTCCCACTTTTCCCGAATGCTTAGGATACCAATGCGCAACTCACCAACTGGACGGGTTAAGGTCAAAGGTAAGAAGCGATCTCGACTGTCGTCGTCAAAAAGGATTATGTTATACATATGAGCAGATTGTTGAAATAAAAAAGCCCTAATCTTAAACGGACTAGGGCTTTTCGTTCAAAGAAAAAAGTGAAAGGTCTTTGTCTTAACCCTCATTACGTTTATTGAACCGAGCAAACTTCTTGTTAAATTTGTCAATACGTCCTGCCGTATCTACGAATTTCATTTTACCCGTAAAGAAAGGGTGCGATGCGCTAGAAATTTCCACTTTAATCTGTGGATATTCATTGCCATCTTCCCACTGAACCTTATCTTTAGTCGGTGCGCAAGACTTGGCTAGAAAAGAAGTTTCGGTCGAAATATCCGTAAAAACAACGGTTCTATAATTCTTTGGATGAATATCTTTTTTCATATCTGATGTATCTGTGTTCAACGATCAACCCCATTTTTGGCTCATCTATTAAACTGTTCTTCAATTTTGGAGCGCAAAGATAGTAAAATATTTATTAGCGTGCTTATGATTTTGGAGTAATTTTATGGCAATAGTCATGGTTTGTTGAATTGTTTAAATTGTTGATTTGTTCAGCGAGGCAAGAATCCTTGATTGTAATTTGCAGCTAAAGCGTTTCTGTCCACAAAAAACTCATATCTTCGTATATGACTAGAAACGAATTTGCACTTTTTTACACCGAATAGAGTAGTGGCTATTCACAAAAACAAATAGCCAATTTTAACTTGCTGATAATCGAAGTCAAAATATAGAGATTCTTATTTTTTGAATAAGGTTTAGTATATTTGTCTTTGGTAGGAAAGATAAAATTGTACGTTTATGTCAAAAGTACTTATACATACTGAGATAGATACGAAGTCCCTTTTGTTAGATCTCGCTCATTTGCAGATTTCGGAATTAGAAGAATTTGCAAATGAGTTGAATGCTTTCATTAAAAAGAAGAAGTCTCATCAAAAATCCTCTAAAGCAGAACAATTACTACTGGAGATTCATCAATGTGTTCTGCCAAAAGAAGAGCGATTAAGGTACATTGAACTCGTCAATAAATTGGAACAAGAAACCATTTCGCAAGAAGAACGCCAATTGTGTTTATCACTGGCTTCGAAGGACGAAAAACTAAGAAACAAGCGTGTTTCGCTAATGATTCAGTTAGCAGCACTCAGAAATATTTCATTTAATCAACTAATGATAGAGTTAGGCTTACAACCGATCAACAATGGCTAGACCTTACTTATCTGTTCTTATAAGGCAACTGGTAATTAACAGAGCCAACGGATATTGTGAGTACTGTTATGTTCCTTCTAGCTTTGTACCAGACACATTTCCTTTAGATCATATAAAGGCATATAGCTTAGGCGGACTTTCAGAGCCAGAAAATCTCGCTCAATCTTGTACGCCATGCAATGGACACAAATACAATAAGACCTCTCATTTTGATCCGCTTACAAATCAAGAAACACCTTTATTTCATCCTAGGAAAGATTACTGGCCAGATCACTTCAAATGGAGTGAAGATTATACTATTATAATAGGTAAAACACCTAAAGGAAGAGCAACTGTTGAATTATTGGACGTGAATAGAGAAGCGAATATAAATTTAAGAAAACTATTGATAATGGCTGAGTTGCATCCCCCAAAATCTTACCCAGAAACATGAGTTAGGTCGAGTATTTTGTTTATATCTCACCCCTTCATCTTCGCATAAATAATACCAACGATTATCCCGATCATGAAGCCTAGAATCATGATAGTGAGCAGAAAAGCTAGAAAGCCTAGTAAATAAGCTAACAATCCCATCGCAAAACCTTCTAATCGACTGGTCTTGAATAAGCCTCGAAAAGTTTGCCCATATACTATAGTGGAAGCTAATACCCCAAATCCAAAAGTCCAACTGACAAGGTTAGGCACAAAAAAGGCAAAAATGTAGGAAAATATACTGTAAAGAGTTACTTGTCCCGTAATAAAGGTAACCATAATCAGGTGTTCTGCGTAATGGAAGCCATGTTTTTTGTAAAACAAGCGAGTCGACCAAGCCATGAAAGGAAAGATAAAAAGCGGAATGAAATTCAAGAGCTTGGAAACCACGCCAAAAATTTTACGCATTCGTTCTTCGGATGCCTCGGAATCGACCATACCTAAGGTTCGGTAGGTTTCAATGGTTTTTTCCATTTGTATGTCCCAGATACCTAGTCCTAAAGATATAAAAACACTCGCCGCAATGCACAAAACAGCATATCGAAAAGGATTGGTGTAGCAGATCGTTTTACCATTCAAATATTCCTTGATGACCACACTTGGATGTAGAAGCATATGCTTGAAGGTATGGAAAAAGCCCTTCTCTAGATTGAAAACAACGGCAGAGGCAGAGCGTAGCAGACGCTTCATATTCCAACGTTCTTCTATCAGTTGTTGCCCACAATTGTTGCAAAACTGCCCCGCGAAGACAGCCGCACAATTTTTACAGGTATTGGTATGCTCCATGCGCTGTTTTTTTACTTACTTTATTCGATATGTTTATCTGAATCGCAAAAGTAGTTGACACTTTAGTCTCAAATTGCTGATTTTTGTTTAGTCGTGTACGAAGTCTTGTTTTTCTCAACATTTTACTTGGAAACATCTTGAGTCAATACAAGAAAATTGAGCAACAAGTATGCTCAGTAAGTTTCTTCGGACGGAAACACAAGTTCTCCGCTATTTTTCCTGAGAAAAATAACGGAGAACTTGTGTTTCCGTCCATAAAAAATCTTTAAGCATACTTGTTGCGCGATCTCAGGAACTTTACTAAAAT
>JBCDKV010000239.1:0-7152 GCA_038746215.1 Bacteroidota bacterium
CAACGACACGGACCGGCGGCTTCACCGCCTCCATCGTCCGCACCTGCACCGGAGAGGTGTGCGTGCGCAGAACCACGTCATCGGAGATATAGAACGTGTCTTGCTCATCTCATTTTGATATTTAGCGTATTAAATCAATATGTATAATCATCTTATTGTCAGCAACTTATAATTAGGCTGGCACAAATTCTTTATTTTATTGATAATTTACTCACATCTGTTTTGTTGACGGAGATTTACTAAATCCTTGAAATTTGGCGAATCTGAATCACTGCTTACAGAGCAGACGAAATAAGTCTATATAGATGACTAGACTTGTTGATCTTTCTAACTGCAATACATTGCTATTGATCGTACTAAACGAATAAACAAATCACCAACAGCAATTCTCAATATGGAATCGGATTTTATTCGGTAATTCCCATTGCTGAATAAATTTTGCTTAAACCTTGTAAAAAGTTGTCTAGTAACGGGAAGTTACTGGACAACAAGTAAACCCCGATTTACTCCCTTCCTCCTCTACTTTCGCTTACGCCTTCGATTTCTTTTATTGGGCGCAGGTGGATCGTAATCGTCGTAGTCTTCCATTAGATTGCTGAAGGCTTCCATTAAATCTTCAATGGTAATCTCTTCTCCATCGTTACCAAAAGGATTAAAGTCATCAAAGTCGGGTTCAAAGAATTTTTCTTGAATTAATTCGGGCATTTCACCCGTTTCTACATAGCTTTTCATAGCTTCTTCTATCTCCAAAAGTTCCTGCTTTTGCACTTCCATAATTTCGATCATCTCTTCCGTACTACCTTCTCCGTATCGCTGTGCCTCTTGTTCCATTTTGTAAGCTTTCCCCAGTTCAGAGGATTTGATGTTGCTGATTTCTGCTTTTAACCGACCGAGTTGATTATTCAATAGCTCCAAATTACGGGTTAAGCGATCAATTTCTACATCCAATAAATCTATGATTGCGCCTTCGTTGGTGACTTCCATCTCCGCTAGTGTCTTGGCGTCGCTGTATTTTTCTGCTATGCGAATCAAACTAGCTAGGTCGTTGCGTTCGTAAGCGGAATTGATTTGTTGCATCAAGGCATGGAACTGTTCTTTTTCCTTGCGAGATTTGGCTTTATCAGGATGAAAGCGGTTGGCAAGTCGAATGAAAGCTTTGCGGATTTCCTTTTGGTCTTCTGCTTTGGTTTCCACTTTGTACTCACTAAAAAACTTGTAGGCTTTCTGTCGGTCAAACTCATCGGTATTGAAATTGGCTTCTGCTTGTTGTGCCTCAAATTCCTCCATATCAATGCCAAACATATCTTTGAATGGATTTTCTGCTTCAAAGGCAGCTATAAATTCATCCAAGCCCTGTTTTTCGGATCTGTGTATTTTATCAGATTGTTTTGCCTGACGAAATAGGTCGGTTAGTCGCTCTTTGACCCGTTGAATCTCCATCATGATTTCTGGCAAGCGACCCGCCATCTGTCGCTGCATATCCATGATCCCATTTTTTAGTTTATTCAGCTTGGTTTCATTGCGTTTGAGTTGGGTCAGGAGTTTTTTCTTCCTTTTTTGTAGGTCTTGCAGTTCTAGTTCTTTTTGAACGATGACAGAACTTTTCTCAATGTTTGACATGCTTATTTTAGTGTTTAGGAACGAGTTAAGAAGGAGCATTTATTTATGGCTCGTTCCTTATCGTATGGATGTGGATTGTTCAATAATTAATTAAAATGCTACGCACATTTGCTTTTCACAAAGCTAAGTAATATTCAGGAGTGGATATGAAATAGTCTTGTATTTTAGGCTACCTCTTTTGCTCTCAAATGCTAATCATAATCGTACTACCTCAATACCTTTCATATTTTTTTCAAACCACTGCAAAGGAGTAGGTATTTTATCGCCCGTCAGGGTATCGCATTTAAAAAACAGATAATACAACTGCAAGTTATCGCCGATGCGTTCTAATAATCTTTGTTTCCGTAATGCCCCGATTTCTTTCTGGTGCTGTAGGTGAATCGTTCGCCAAATATAATAGGCTTCGTCGTGTAGTTCGACCAAATCTAAAAGTGCTTGGTCTTCAATGTATTGTGCTAAAAAATTTCTAGCGTGGATGGCGTGGTGTTTCAACCAATTGCGCGGACGAGCTTTATCTTCTTTATACTTAAAGGTGTCGTGTACAAAAGTAATAATACGCAATTTCAAGCGAGCATTTTCGTCCAAATCAGGGATAGCGTGTACATTTTCTAGTACTTCTTGAATGTGGTACAGTATCTTTCCTTCGGGATGCCCAAACCTAGGGATTCCCCAATCCAAACCAATCAAAAAATCTTTGCTGTCTAAAAAATCATACTCAATTTGCTGTTGTGGTTTCAATAAATCTATCGCTTCTTGCCTAATGCTTGCTAATCGTGCTGTACTGTAAGTCGGTGTTTGTATCATATCAAAACGTCAAACTTTCGGGACAATATTCATTCCTTTTAGGAACGAGTCAAAAATAACTACTCATCCTTATTGGTGTACTGCAAACGAGATAAATCTGTGCAGATAGTTGAATTGTAAAATTGTTCAATTGTCAAATTGATATTGACGTGCTGTATAATCAGCAGCGTTTGCTAATTGTAGGATGGGAATAATCAATTCAACATTTCTTCAATTTAGCAATTCTACAAAGCGATCAAAATTAAGATGCACTTTTTTATCCCAAACGCAGTATAAATTGTCTTTCAATTCACAAAATATTTTAAAATTATATGGTAATACCTGTTCTTTACAAGATGATATTTTGAACTTTTCTTACTGGAACAAATTTCTTTAATACTAGCGTTAACGTGCTGTTAAACAGTAATTAAGCCTTAACCATTACCACAAAGGTGAGGTTATTTTTTGACAAATTTAGCGAATAGAAACCTTCTTTAACGATATGCCCCAAAATCTCGTTTTCAAGAAAATAAAAAAGATCAATTTATCATGCTAAAACAAATCTTTGGTTTTTTGCTAGCTGGCATAGCGGGCGGATTGATAGTATTAGGCGGATTACAGCTCCTGCAAGACCCTACCGAAAAGCAAAATCCAGCCTCACAATTTACGAGTACAAGTAGTGCGGTTGAAAAAAACGTGCCATTCGACTTCAAATCAGCGGCACAAACTGCTACACCAGCCGTGGTACACATCGAAAGTAAACAAACCGCAGTCAGAAGTAGCAACGAAGGAGAAAGTGATAATCCATTTGACTTTTTCTTTGGTAGTCCATTCGACGACTTATTTGGTCCCAAGGCAGGTACGGGTTCTGGTGTCATCTATTCTTCGGATGGCTACATCATCACCAACAATCATGTCATTGATTTTGCGGATGACATCACCGTGATTCTTCACGACAACAGAAAATACCGAGCCGACTTAATTGGGACTTATCCAGAAGCCGATTTGGCAGTTTTATCTATCGAAGCGACGGGACTACCGACCTTGGAACTCGCTAATTCAGACCTAGCAGAAATCGGAGAATGGGTATTAGCCGTAGGCAATCCGTTCAATCTGACTTCTACGGTCACGGCGGGTATCATCAGCGCGAAAGGACGTTCCATTGATGCTATTCGCTCCAGACAAGCAGGTGCCATTGAATCGTTTATCCAAACTGATGCGGCGGTCAATCCAGGCAATAGTGGTGGTGCATTGGTGGACTCGGAAGGTAAACTCCTTGGCATCAATACTGCAATTGCAACACGGACAGGTTCGTTTGCGGGTTATTCTTTTGCCATTCCGATCAATTTAGCTAAGCGCATCGTAGACGACATCATAGAAAACGGCGGCTACGAGCGAGCTTTATTGGGTGTGGAAGTGATGGATTTAACCAGTCAAGACCCCGCCGTGCAAGAAGATATAGAAGATTTGAATTTGGATGACGAAATCACGCAGGGCGTCGTCATTGACAATATTGTATCGGGCAGTGCCGCCGAGTTGGCAGGACTACTACCTAGAGATGTCATTGTCGCTGCCGACGGAAAGGGCATCAAATCTTTTCCCGAATTGCAAGAAGCGATCAGTAGTCGAAGAATTGGAGAAACAGTAAACATTACAGTCTATCGTGATGGGGAATACGAAGATATTCCTGTTCGTTTACGCAGTGGTAGATAATTAGGAACAAGCTTTTTTTTACTGATGATGGTAAGGCTCGTGGTTCAAAATGGTCATCGCCCGATAAAACTGCTCCACGAACAAGAGCCTTATCATCTGATGGGAAAACGTCATCTTAGAAAGGGATAGCTTGGCGTTTGATCTAGCGTAGACTGCTTCGGAAAAACCATACGCCCCACCAATTTGAAAAATCAGTCGTTTGTAGCTCATTTGGAGTTGTCGCTCCAAATGCTGTGCAAATTGTACGGAACTGAATTGCTTTCCATTTTCGTCGAGTAGAAAAAGGGCATCTCCTGCTTGTAATTTAGTCAAAATCAGCTCGCCTTCCTTTTGTTTAATCTGCGTAGCATTGGTCTTTTTCCCTACTTTCACATCGGGTAGTACTAGCAGCTCGAAGGGCAAATAGCGTTTGATGCGCTTTTCATAGATCGTGATACCTTTCTCCAAATAATCGAAATTTGTTTTACCTACTACCCACAATTCAATTTTCATACGCAAGGGACTCGTTTTATTTTTTGGCGGCTCTTCGGACGGGAACGTAAATGCTCACTATAAAACTTTCATCTACCAAATCCGATAGCCATACTTTAACAACATCGGCATGGACATTACGGTAGAGGTTAGTCGTGCGCCAAAAGAGAGTTTTTGCTTGTAGGTATCATCATAGCGTACTTTGACTACATCTTTTTGCTGACGCACATTGGGATTACCCCAAATACCATAGTCGACTGCTTTCAAATGAATTTGTTTGTCCTCTACTGGAATTTCGCGGGGTGATTTCCCCAAAAAATTCAGAATAGCAGCCATGTGATGGGCAGGATTTTTTGCAAAATCTTCATACTTTAAATAATGGTACTTTAGCGCTGATTTGTGCTTCAACGATTCGGCAAAAATATTGACCAATTGCCAGCGGATGGAACTCCTAGTGGGTGTTCTTTTCTCCATAAATAGATTCGTGCCAGCATCTACATCTTGCCGCTTGATGGTTTTTTGCCAAGAGTACGCCACTGCCCTAGGATCACGTACCAAGTGTAGCACAAAAATGTCGAATGCCTCCATTTGCGCCACCACATTCACAAAGGGCGCAATTTTGGAAGAATCAATAATCATACTAGCATTCGTCGCCTCAAAAATGGCGTCGTACAGGTCTTTTATGGCTTGCTGGTAAGCTTTGAAATAAGCATTATTGGCTTCGTCTGTTTTGTAAAAAGGGAACAATTGCGCACCCACTAATTTTCTAGTATTTGGAATGCGATGCGGCTCGTATTTCAATAAATCCACCTCATTTTTTTGGCGATAGGACGCCATAATTTTGAGCCAAATCGGAGACTCCGAGAATTTATCACCCGTATTGCAGGGATAGTCCCGCTCTACGCCATTCAAATGCGTGAACACCAATTCATTGACGTTGAACGAGCCTTCAATTTCATTCAACAGCTTGGAAAGTAGCGTGCTGCCACTTCGACCAGATCCCGTGATGAGTAATATTCTCTTTTTTTCCACGATGCTTTGATTTATGTTATTGGTAACTAGCTGTTGGCTGTTGGCTGTTGGCTGTAATCAAGTTATTTCCTAGATCAATTGCTTTGTAGCAACAGTTAATATGTAATTTATCCAAACATAAAAAATAGTTGCCATTTTGCTAACTGCCAATTTCAAAGGGGTACAAAGTTTGAAAAATAAGGATTTCATACCCAAAACCGCAGAAAGTTTTTTTTCAAAGGTGAAAAACTTTCTGCTAGAGGGATTTTTAAGGGTGAAAAGCGTCAAAATTATTGATTTTGACGCTTTTCACCCTTAAAAACCCTCAGAGCATATCAAAAACCCACCTTTAGAGGTTTTTGAGATGCGACTTAACGAAATCTATAAAGTTCATACCCCTCTGAAAATGCTAATAAGCAAACCTCGCCAAAATATGCGCAAACTTTTCGTTCAACTGCACAATCGTTTCGGCTTGCAATTTCTCTAAAAAATCACCAGCTACACCTTTGCGCATGTGATCGTTAATGTTTTCTGCTTTGGGTTTGAGGCGTTTATTTTGCAATAATAGGTTTGCTTTCAGTTTTTCATCTATCGCTAATTGGCAATACTCCAACAAACTATTGAGCCAAGTTTCGTGATCTGCCACCATATCTTCGTATTTGGTAATGTAACAAGTGGGGTGTTTTACTATCAGCAATTCAAGGTAGCGATTGTATACCTTTAGCACCGACTCACTTTCTTTCAGCACGTATTCATCCACGTTCATTTGCTGTGTCTCCTGACGCTTTTCGTAAAAATCTGCTGATTTATTGCTGTGTTTACCAGGCGAAGGATGACTGTAAGCGGTGGAGTAATAACTAGAAACCAAAATATCTCTAGGATCACGAATCATCAAGACGACTAAGTACTGTTCCAAATTATTCAGTCCATCCACCATGCCACCAAAAACGCTGTACAAATAACCTTTTGGCTTAAACAAATACTGGTACGCCTCAAAATCTGCTCGACTCAATAAATCTAAGTACGGAAAATCGGAGTGAAATGCATAACCATTTAAGTTGACACAGGACATTTTTTCAGCAGTTGCCGCCTGGCACAGCACTTTTTTAACGTACTGCGTAGCCGACTTATTTAGAGAAAAATGTAGAATGCTGGTATGCTTGCTTTTCGATACGTGCTTGCGACGAATGAGATCATAGGCAACCCTATGGTTTCGACGAGCCGTGTCGACGAAAGGTAGTGCATTAATTGACTTTCTCAGTTTAGCACGCAATGTTTTCATAGCGAATTGTTCTGCGTTTTTAAGTTTTGTAGTAGGGCTTTACAAAATATTTGGTGGGCAAAATCTAGCTGCTGAGGTGTGAAATCATTTTTTTTAGTAGTGATGAACGCTAAGAATTTAGGTTTTGTCACAGCATGTTTGGTCTCAATTCCTTATTCGAAGTCTCATTTTTTTCAACAGAAAATAGCCTGAGTCAATGTAAGGAAATCGCGCAACAAGTATGCACAGAGACTTTTTATGGACGGGAACACAAATTTCCAGTTATTTTTTCC
>JBCDKV010000240.1:0-7133 GCA_038746215.1 Bacteroidota bacterium
CCTGTTGTGAGAGAAGGTACTACAAATCAGGAGAACCGAGCCTCAGATTTACAAATTTTCGGACAGGAACAAGTCCCAAAATTTATGACCCAAGAAGATATTTTGATTGTGAAGCCGACCGAAGAAGTCATCACTTGTGACCAAAGTGCTTCTATTGCCTCCGCTGCCCAACTGATGAAGACTCATCGCATTGGGTCTGTCATCATCGTGGACGCAAATCGCCATCCCATTGGAATTGTGACGGACACTGATTTTACGAGAAAAGTAGTAGCCAAGCATATCGACAGTACACTGCCCATATCCTCTATCATGAGCAGCCCTGTTTTTACCATTGAACCTAATGCCAGTATTTCGCAATACATCCTCCGAATGATGAAATACAAAGTAAAACATTTGGTCGTGACTGAAGACGGTAGTCATCAAAGCGCACTACTTGGCATTGCTTCGGAACACGATGTTTTACTGATGCATGGCAATGATCCTGCCATTTTGGTGAAGCGAATGTTGAAAGCAAAAACTATAGATGCTTTAGCCAAGATTCGTGATCGAGGTGAACATCTGATTGTTACTTATTTGAAGCAGGAAGTAAGTATTGAATTTATCACCGACATTATGACGGAAATCAATGATGCGCTCATTCATAGAGCCATTGAATTCGCATTGGAACGCTTGGAAAAAGAAGGCTGGGGAAAAGCACCTTTACCCTTTTGCTGGCTGTCGCTCGGAAGTGAAGGTAGAGGCGAACAGCTTCTACGAACGGATCAGGACAATGCGATTGTTTACGAGGATCCGTCGGAAGAACATCGAGTACAGGTGGCAGCTTATTTTTTGAAGCTAGGAGAATATGTAGTAGAAATTTTGTTGCGTTGCGGGTTTTCTTTATGCAAGGGAGAAATCATGGCGAGTAATCCTAAATGGACGCAATCCTTGAGTACTTGGAAATCTTATTTCAGAAAATGGACAGATGTGCCGGAGCCTATGGCTTTGATGAATGGCGCTATCTTTTTTGACCTTCGAGCTACTTACGGAGCAGCAAATCTAGCAGAAGAATTGGATCAATTTATCTTGTCGCACATACAAGAAACACGAAATTTATTTTTGTACCAGTTAGCTAAGAATAGCCTCAATAACCCACCACCCCTTAGCTTTTTCAAGAACTTTGTAGTTGAAAAGTCAGGTGAAAATAAAGACTTATTTGACATTAAAAAACGCAGTATGATGCCATTGGCGGATGCGGCACGTTTGCTTACTTTAGCAGAAGGAATTGCTGGTACTAAGAATACTTTCAAACGATTTGAATACTTGTCTAGGACTATTCCTGAGCGTGCTGAACTTTTCAAAGAAGCTGCTATGGCTTATGAGCTTTTTATCAGTACAAGAGCTAGTAATGGCTTCAAAAATGGCGATTCAGGACGCTACATACAGCCCAATGACTTGAATAGAATTAAAAGACAAACCTTGCGCTACGCCTTCAAAACTATCGAACAAGTCCAACTCTACGTGAAACATCGTTATGGTTTGAACTTTCAGTAGTTTGGCTCAAAGCGAATCAGTGGTCATCCTGCAATTAAATAATGAGTATGTTCAAACGCCTTTTTAAAAAGTCAGCTTCCCAACCATCACCTCCTGAATGGCTACAATCGTACTTCGAAGAGGAAGCAGCGCAGCCCAGCATAAAGACAAACCTAAAACAGTTGCGTTTCGTGGTGATAGATACAGAAACGACGGGTTTAAAAATCAAAAAAGATCATCTGCTTTCCATTGGTGCAGTCGTCATTGAAAAAGAAGCTATTGTGGTGGCGCAAAGTATTGAATCTGTCCTATTTCAGGAAGAAAGTATGGAAAACGAAGCCATCTTGATACACGGCTTATTGCCCAGTGATGCTAGCTTAGGCAAAAAGGTACAGTCTGCTTTAGCGGAGTTTTTGACGGTTTTGCGGCACAGCGTAATCGTGGCACATCATGTCGGGTTCGATGTTAAAATGCTAGAAAATACGTTTCGCCTTTTTTATCCAAAGTTCCGCTTTTATAACCACAAATTGGATACGGCTTTGCTAGCAATGAAAGTAGATCGAGTGCACCCCCAGCGTGATGTATATAATAGAGAAGCATATAGCCTTGATCGACTTTGCGAACGCTACAACATCGAAGTGGTTGAGCGTCACACTGCTTGGGGAGATGCCTACACAACGGCACTTCTGTTTATGAAACTGACGCAAATATTGGAGGAACGAGGACTGCACCGACTCGATCAACTGAATATTCGTAGAATGGCTTGGTGAGTTGCCCCAATTTTAATGACTTGCCACATATGCAACCCCACAAGCTAGTCAATTGGAAATTACTCTTCGTGTTTTTCTTTCCATTCCTTCACGATCTCAGGTAGTTCTTCTCCATTTGCCACAAACAGGAGCGATGCAGAATTCATACAATAGCGCAGTCCTGTCGGTGCTGGACCGTCGTTGAAAACATGCCCAAGATGCGAGCCACTTCCGCTATCTACGACTTCCGTGCGAACCATGCCATGGCTTCTATCCGCTAATTCCTTGACTGCATCCTCTTCAATTGGCTTGTAAAAACTGGGCCACCCAGTCCCTGATTTGAACTTATGCTCAGAGCTAAACAAAGGCTGACCAGTAGCCGCTGAGTAATAGATGCCTTCTTTTTTGTTGTCCCAATATTTTCCAGTGAATGCGCGCTCTGTACCTTGCTGACGCAATATGCGAAACGCTTCATCTGAAAGCATTTCTCGCCATTCTGCTTCTGTCTTTTGAATCAGATAAGAGGAATGGTCTTCTTTCAAATTAGATTTTGTTTGGCAAGATGCAGTTATGAATGCTAGGCAAAGCGTTAAAAGAATCGATGTTCTCATCATTTTTATTTTGATCGGTATCAAATTAGAATATTTGGAAAAAGTCATAAAATGAACTAATACTATAAGTATAGTTATTCTTCATCACTCCTTATGAGTTAGTTAGTCAGATTCCTGCTAGAAACAACCAAGCTTTATCTTTGGTTCGCTAGCATCAAAAGTTTGAGTGGACAGGGTGATGATTGAGTAGTAGAGCATCTATCTCAAATAATGCCTAAATAAAAAGCAGTAATTTAAACTGATAGTGCCAACTACTTTTACGATTCAGAAAACCGTGGCGCATACCTTACTGGATAGTGAGGCTCATTGTACGAGCTCAAATTTTCTTTGGGTTTAGATACTTCAAGCCAATATCCATTTTCAGTACTTTGTTGAAATCCTTGTCATTGTCGGAGATAAGTGTTAAGTCAAACGCAACTGCAGAAGCTGCGATGAGGGCGTCTGGCACTTTAATTTTGGTCGTTTTTCTGATTAGAATACAGTATTCAATGATCTCATTATTGACCTGCAACACATTAGAGCTTTCCACAAAAGTTTGATAAATTTCAAGATCATTAGGATTAAGCGGTGTCCAAACTAACAGTTCAATTTGAGTAATGAAAGAAATGTTACTTTCCTTGTTTAAAATTTGGTCGAGAAACAACAATGCTTCTTCTGGAAAGGACTCATTGAGATATTTGATTACTGCGCTGGTGTCTAAAAGATATCGTTCCATTCATTGCGTAAATTAAGCATTTGAGCGTCTATATCTTGTTCACTTTGTTTACTCACTTTTCCCCTTAGGCTAGAAATTCGGACGGATTGAGCAGTATTTGTCATTCGAATGGATGTTATATCTTGTTTCAAGCGATTCAACTCTCGAATGGGTAGTTGCCGAATTAAATTCAGTAAATCCAAATAATTAATATCGACTTTTACTTGCATATATTGTGCATTTTACTATCTAAGATACTTTGTTTTTAACACCAAAAATAAAAGAATCGTTTATTTTAGAATGATTTTTTTCTAAATTTCGCCCGTGTACACTATTAGGATAGCGTGAAGGGAATAACCCTCGATACTCTAAGTTTTCCCAACCACTAAACAAAAAACAGATCTCCCAAAGTTTGCAACTTGAATCCCCACATGCTCATCCCATCCACAAACTACAAAAGCCAATTATCCTCATAAACAACTGGCTTTCATCACTTGAAGTGTATACCGCATCGAAGTTACGACTCAAAAAGTCTTCCCATGCGTCTGCTTCATCAAAAAATTAGCAAGGGGTTGTACGTGATGGACTAAACCTACCGCAACTTCACTAATCCAACGACTACCAAATAGGGCTTGAATTTGTCGTCCTGTCCAGAGGCGGGTGGCAAATAATTTATTCCATTTTTGCGTGTAAGCTTGTTCTAGTTTTGAGCGATGGAAATTACCTGCTTGCCAGTGTGCTAGGATGGTATCGGAGAGCAGCTTGGCGGAATGAATCGCCATTGCCATACCGTTGCCACACAGCGGTGTAATCATACCCGCGGCATCGCCACTCATCAGGATGTGTTGTTCTACGGCTTGCTTCTTAGCGAAACTAATTTCATTAATCACTTTGGGGCGTTCTAGTACGAAATCACTATTGCAAAATAGCTCTTTCAGATAAGGATTTTCATGTAGAACAGCAGCTTCCATTCGCTTTACATTGCCGTGCTTTTTCAAATTTTTACGATGACTTAAGTAGCATAGATTATAAGACGTACCTTCTATTTTGTTGATGCCACAGTAGCCATTTTCAAAATTGTGCAGGGCAACCGTATGCGCAGGAAAGTCCGTTTTGATGTGATATTTTACACCTACATAAGGCGATTTTTTTTGCGCAAACGTTCGATCCATTTTCTTGTCTAAATTAGATCGTTTGCCAAAAGCTCCAATAACAATTTTTGCCGTAAGTGGCTCTCGATTTCGAGCTTCGACTATAAAATGATCACCTTGAAACTGTACTTCAGCAACACTGGTATTCAGGTAACATTCTACCCCCGCTTCCACTGCTTTCTGGTATAGGAAATAGTCTAATTCATAGCGACTGACTGCAAAAGCGCCTAAATCTAAGTTTAAGGTCGCGGATTTGCCCCGAATGGAAGTCAATTGAAATTGGGTGATATTGGCGGGTGCTAATTCGGTAGGAAATAAGCCATTGCGTTCCAAAAAAGGGCGCACTTCGTTGGAAATATATTCTCCGCAAACCCGATGCTGTGGGTATCTTTTTTTTTCTATGAGCAGTACGGATAGACCAGCTCGCGCGAGTAAAATCGCATTGATTAAGCCAGCTAATCCACCACCAATTACGATTACGTCTTTCATTAAAATATCCAGTGAAAAAGCACATTAGTAATAGCAATGACGATGGCTAAACCAATAGCACCTGAGAAGCCATCCACCTTGAAGCCACTAATCAATTTGCCTGCTACCACAATCACAATAGCATCTACCACTAGGCTAAACAAACCCAAAGTGAGCCAACGCAGCGGTGCGGTGATGAAATTCAAGACTGCACCGAGCGTTACATTGAGTACCGCCAATAAAAGTGCAACGATCAAGCCTTTTTGGAAAGAAGACAGATGCACTTTTTTCAGATAATTAGCCCCCAAAAATACACCCAATAAATTGACAATGAAGAGCGCAATGAAGCCGCCTGTTTCGTTTGCCGCTAATAATTCCATATAGGAAAGTTTAATTTGTGATGGTTTTATGGTCAGATACTGGAAGTTAGGAGCTAGACTCGCAAATCATAATTGGTTAGTTGAACACCACTAGATAAAGCACAAAATGAAGTACTGAACGCATATAGCAATAGCCAACTATCGCATCAGTCCCAAAAAGAAGACCTAGAAGTATCATCAGAAGTCCAGTCAATCTTTCGCTTTTCTTCGCTTTCTTTCAAACGCTGCATTTTTGTTTTCTCGAAGGCATCGGGGGGCAAAAAGAATTTTTCGGAAGAGCGATAAGCTTCTTCTTCCCAAGAATAGACTGGTTTTTTCTCGACTTCTTCAATATCATTTTTGAACCAATAGGCAGTAAAAATGCCAACTAAGCCGCCCATCAAATGGCTTTCCCAAGAGATGCCTTCTTGACCCGGCAACACGCCCAAAAACATACCACTGTACAGAACGGTGACAATTAAAGCTAGAATGATGGCTTGCACGCTTTTCCTGAAAATGCCCATCCAAAATACAAAGGCAACCAGCCCGTAAATGACACCACTCGCCCCAATATGAAACACATTTTGGCGCGCAAATATCCAGACGGCAATTCCAGTCAAGAAATAAATGAAGAAAAAGGCAGGTAAGGCAACTTTGCGATAAAAGAACAGCACGATCACACTCAACACAAAGAAGGGAACACTATTGGAAATCAAGTGCCCGAAATCGCCATGAATCAAGGGCGCAAAAACGATACCTTTCAGTCCTCTCACTTCCATGGGCATCAAACCCAAGTACTGCCCTAGGTCGAGACCCGTTCCCCACTGGAAAAGGTGAATCATCCAGAGCAAGACCAGAAACTTCAAAGGCAAGCTCACACTGGAGATCAATTTCTGTTTTTGTGCATTTAAACTTTCCATAATTATAAGAAACAAATCGTTGAATAAGGGGTGAACTGATATTGCTGCCGCATAGAACTCTAATCAGGTACAATGAAACGGTTCGCTTATTGAACGTATTTTCCGCATCAGTAGTTTAGTAGTTCGTCTTCGTATAGGCGAGCTTCGTCTATACGACCTAAGAGTTTGTTTGGATCAGGGGGAACGTAAGAAAAATTTTTAGGGTGCACCTGTGAAATGATGTAAATCTTATTATAGAAGCATAAATCAATATTTTGACTTAAAAATCCCGTAGGGATGAACTGTAGGTAGCAAAAAAAGATAAGAATGCTTGCAAGTCCTGTAGGGACGCACTGTGAAGAGCACATAGTTCGTACCTACGGCACTTAAAATACTACATTTAAGCTATTTTTTACCCATAGTTTCGTCCCGATGGGACTATAAAATTATGCTTACATCATTTGGCAAGTACACCTAATTTTTTAACCTATAAGTTGTTGATTTTCAGATGAAAAGAAGTTGAATAATTTTTCTGCGAACTCATCATCCCAAGCAGCTTGAAGTCGTTGATTCTTGATTCCAAGCTTAGAGACTTGGCTTTCGGTTAAAAAATGAGGAGAAAAAAGATTCTCGCCTGCTATTTGTTTTTTAAAAAATCCCGTTGGGGATGGACTGTGGGTAGAAAAAAGC